>NZ_JALJRL010000031.1:0-7010 GCF_024519675.1 Mesorhizobium sp. Mes31
CTGCTGGTCGCCTTCAAGCGGCTGATCGAGAACCCGATGGGCATGCTGGTGTAGGAAGGGGAGAAGGCGGTGCGGAAATTCTTCACCAGCCTTCTAGCATTCATTCTTTCCGGATTCGCCGGCGGGCTGGTGGCGCAAGAACTGGCCGTCATCACCAACGCTCAGGAAGAGTGTTCGTCCGCTGGCGGGTGAAGCGCGACATGATTGGTGGGAAGGCAAGTTGAGCGGATGAAGACGGTTCTTTGCTATGGCGATTCGCTGACCTGGGGACACAACCCGGAGACTTTGGGTCGACATGAATATGACGACCAGTGGCCAACCACACTGGCGAAAGCGCTCGGACCGAGCTTCCACGTCATTGCCGAGGGACTGGGCGGTCGCACCACGGCCTATGACGACTTCCTGTCGGGCGCGGATCGAAACGGTGCGCGGATATTGCCGACGATCCTGAGCACGCATTCGCCGATCGATCTGATCGTCATCATGCTTGGCTCTAACGACATGAAGCCGTCGATTCATGGCAGCGCGGTGATAGCGTCCTATGGCATGCGACGCCTCGTTGAAATCGTGCGGGGGCACGCCTATCCATTCGGCGGCTCCGCCCCCAGGATTATTCTGGTTGCCCCGCCGCATATCGTGGAAACCCGCAAGGCGGACTACGCCGAAATGTTGGGAACGGGCGCAACCGAGTCGCCGAAGCTCGCCGGCTTTTATCAAACCGCCGCCAACGAGATGGGCTGCGGTTTTTTTGATGCCGCGAGCGTCGCCATATGTACACCGCTCGACGGCGTCCATCTCGACGCCGAAAATACGCGCAACATCGGCAAGGCGCTAGCGCCTCTCGTGCGCGGCATGCTGGAATTGTGAAGGAGAAAGACCGTGGCTGAGAACTACGACGTCATCATCATCGGCTCCGGCCCCGGCGGCTATATCGCCGCCATTCGTGCGGCACAACTGGGCCTCAAGACAGCGATCGTCGAACGCGAGCATCTGGCGGGCATCTGTTCGAACTGGGGCTGCATTCCGACGAAGGCGCTGCTGCGTTCCGCCGAGGTGATGCATTATGCCGAGCATGCGAAGAACTACGGGCTGAAGATCGACGGCACCGTCAAGGCGGATATCAAAGCAGTCGTCGACCGGTCGCGCGGTATCGCACAACGGATGAACGCCGGCGTCGGCTTCCTGATGAGGAAGAACAAGGTCGACGTCGTCTGGGGCGAGGCAAAACTGACCAAGGCCAACGAGATCGTCGTAGCCAAGTCTTCCAAGAAGCCAATGGAGCCGCAGGCGCCACTGCCGAAGAACACCAAGGGCGAGGGCACCTACACCGCCAAGCACATCATCATCGCCACTGGCGCCAGGCCGCGTGCGCTGCCAGGTATCGAACCCGACGGCAAACTGATCTGGACCTATTTCGAGGCGATGGTGCCGCCGGAAATGCCGAAGTCGCTTCTGGTGATGGGATCGGGCGCAATCGGCATCGAGTTCGCCTCGTTCTATCGCACCATGGGTGTGGACGTGACCGTGGTCGAGGTTTTGCCGGCCGTCATGCCGGTTGAGGACGCCGAGATTTCCGCTTTCGCCAAGAAGCAGTTCGAAAAGCAAGGCATGAAGATCCTGCTCGAGGCCAAAGTGGCGAAAGTCGAGAAGGGCGCGAACTCGATCACCGCGCATGTCGAACTCAAGGACGGCAAGGTCGAGAAGATCACCGTGGATCGGATGATCTCGGCCGTTGGCGTGCAGGGCAACATCGAGAATCTCGGCCTGGAAGGCCTCGGCGTGAAAACAGAACGCGGCTGCATCGTCATCGACAGCTACGGCAAAACCAATGTGGCGGGGCTCTATGCCATCGGCGATGTCGCCGGCCCGCCGATGCTCGCCCACAAGGCGGAACATGAAGCAGTCATCTGCGTCGAAAAGCTCGCCGGCCTGCCCAATGTTCATCCGATGGACAAATTGAAGATTCCCGGCTGCACCTACTGCAATCCGCAGGTCGCCTCAGTCGGCCTGACCGAAGCCAAGGCCAAGGCCGATGGCAAGGATATCCGCGTCGGGCGCTTCCCCTTCGTCGCCAACGGCAAGGCCATTGCACTTGGCGAGGACCAGGGGCTGGTCAAGACCATCTTCGACAAGAAGACTGGGCAGTTGCTCGGCGCGCACATGGTTGGCGCCGAGGTGACTGAACTGATCCAGGGCTTTGTCGTGGCGATGAACCTCGAAACGACCGAGGAAGAGCTGATGCACACGATCTTCCCGCATCCGACGCTGTCGGAGACGATGAAGGAAAGCGTGCTCGACGCCTATGGCCGCGCGCTGAACGCATGATAGATTTGCCGAACGAGACTCAAACGCGCAAGCTGCGTGAGCTCGACGGCAAGGGTGTTCTTTTGCGGATGCATTTTCACCCATCGAACAAGGAGAGGGCATATGCACTTGAACGGTGTCGGCTGGATCGCAGCCATCATCATTGGCGGCCTGGCAGGCTGGTTCGCCGAAATGGTCATGAAGAGCAACACCGGCATCTTCATGAACATTATCATGGGCATCGTTGGCGCGGTCGTGTTGAACGCAATCCTGCAGGCTCTCAATTTCGGCCCATTCGGGGTCGGCTGGACAGCCTATCTGATCACCGGCTTCATCGGCGCCTGCCTGCTGATCTGGGTCGGTCGCCTGGTGCGCCGGTAGTCGATATCGTTCCGGTTATGCGAAAACGGTTGTAGCGGCATGCGCCGCTGCAGCCTTTTTCTTTGTGCTGAAAAGTCCTAGATGACATTGAAGTGAGGATCGCCGGCGGGCGGTCGCGAGAAAAGCCAGGGTTCTGATGGTCACTGTCCTCGACACGATCGCCAATGCGCAGCGGCTGCGGCATCCCGAGAAGGCGCACAAGCCCGACCAGGAGGTGCTGCGCAAACCCGACTGGATCCGCGTCAAGGCGCCGGTCTCGAAAGGCTATGCCGAGACACGCGAGATCGTGAAATCGAACAAGCTGGTGACGGTCTGCGAAGAAGCCGGTTGCCCGAACATCGGCGAGTGCTGGGAAAAGAAGCACGCCACCTTCATGATCATGGGCGAGATCTGCACGCGCGCCTGCGCGTTCTGCAACGTCGCCACCGGCATCCCGACCGCGCTCGATCCCGATGAACCGGCCCGCGTTGCCCATGCGGTCAAGCAGATGGGCCTGACCCATGTCGTCATCACTTCGGTCGACCGCGACGATCTTGCCGATGGTGGCGCCCAGCATTTCGCCGAAGTCATTCGCGCCATCAGGGCGGCCACACCATCGACGACCATCGAAATCCTGACGCCCGACTTCCTGCGCAAGGAGGGCGCGCTGGAGATCGTCGTGGCGGCCAAGCCCGACGTCTTCAACCACAATCTCGAGACCGTGCCGTCGAACTATCTGACGGTTCGGCCAGGCGCCCGCTACTTCCACTCGATCCGGCTGCTGCAGCGGGTCAAGGAAATCGATCCGTCGATCTTCACCAAGTCCGGTATCATGGTGGGTCTGGGCGAAGAGCGGAACGAGATCCTGCAGCTCATGGACGATTTGCGTTCGGCCAATGTCGACTTCATGACCATCGGTCAGTATTTGCAGCCGTCGAAGAAGCATCATCCGGTGATCCGCTTCGTCACCCCGGAGGAATTCAAGTCCTTCGAAACGATCGGCCGGACCAAGGGCTTCCTGCTGGTCGCGTCAAGCCCGTTGACGCGCTCATCGCATCATGCCGGCGACGATTTCGCCCGGCTGCGCGCGGCGCGCGAAGCGCTGCTCAAGAAATCAGCCTAACTCGCTGGTTTCATGCCGAAATTTGAAGCCACCCGCCGTGTTTCCCACACGCCTCGGCAGATGTTTGCACTGGTTGCCGATGTCGAGGCCTATCCGCAATTCCTGCCGCTTTGCGAAGCGCTGACGGTTCGCTCGCGCAAGGAGCGTGACGGACGCACCGTTCTCGTCGCCGACATGAGCATCGGCTACAAGGCGATCCGCGAAACCTTCACGACGCAGGTGCTGCTGAAGCCCGACGAGAACACCATCGACGTGAAGTACATCGACGGCCCGTTCAAATATCTGAGCAATGTGTGGCGTTTCGAACCCGACGGCGGTGGCTGCGCGGTCCGCTTCTTCATCGACTACGAGTTCAAGAGCCGCATTCTGGGCGCGGTGATGGGGACCATGTTCGATCGCGCCTTCCGCATGTTCGCCGAGGCCTTCGAGAAGCGCGCCGATGTCATCTATGGCGTTGCGCCGTCGGGTTGATGCTGGCCAAGCGCCCGCAAGCCGAGTTCCAGCGCGTGCCTGACCGTTTCGCGGCGGATGAAATCGCGGCCCTTGTCTGCGAAAAGCTGGCGCTCGGCGACAATCGGTCGGCCTGCCAGCGCAAGTCCGAACCAGACGAGGCCGACCGGCTTTTCCGCGGAACCACCGCCGGGACCGGCGATGCCGGTGACCGCCAGGGTCAAACCGGCGCGTGAGCGGGCGAGGGCGCCACTTGCCATCTCGATCGCCGTCTCGCGGGAAACCGCGCCATGCGCATCAAGCGTGGCGGCGGCAACGCCGACCATGTCCATCTTGGCTTCGTTCGAATAGGTGATGAAGCCGCGATCGACCACGGCGGAAGAGCCGGCGATATCGGTCAGGGCGGCGATGATCATGCCGCCCGTGCAGCTTTCCGCCGTCGCCAGCATGATGCCGCGCTTCTGGCAGGCCTGCAGCAGGGCATTTGCCAGGTCGTTGTTGCTCACTCCGGCACCTCGCCGGGAAAAACCACGCTTGCGGTGGCGATAGCCGCTATGCCTTCCTCGCGGCCGACAAAGCCGAGCTTCTCGTTGGTTGTCGCCTTGATCGAGATGCGGTCCGCGGAAATTCCCAGCATCTGCGACAAGGCGGCCGTCATCGCCTCGCGATGTGGGCCAACGCGCGGCGCCTCGCAGATCAGCGTGATGTCGGCATTGGCGATACGGCCACCGCGCGCACGCACCAGTTTTGCCGCGTGTTCGACGAATATCCGCGACGCAGCCCCTTTCCACTGCGGATCGGACGGCGGGAAATGCGTGCCGATATCGCCGGCGCCACAGGTTGCCAGCAGCGCGTCGGTCAAGGCGTGCAGGCCGACATCGGCGTCCGAATGGCCGGACAGTTTCTTGCCGTGCGGAATGGCAACGCCGCACAGGGTGACGTGGTCGCCGGGTTCGAAGGCGTGGACATCGTAGCCATTGCCGGTCCGGATGTCGGGAAAGCGTGCCCGCTCGCTCGAAAGTCGGTGGTGCGCCATGGCTATGTCCCGTGCCCAGGTGAGTTTGACATTGTCCGGCGAGCCCGGGACGATCTTTACCGGAATATGCGCCCATTCGGCGATCGCGGCGTCGTCGGTGAAGTCCGCTTTCCCCAGCTGATGAGCCTTCTCGTGGGCGGCAAGGATTGGCCAGAACGGAAAACCTTGTGGCGTCTGCGCTGCATGAAGCCCGCTGCGGGAAACGGTTTCGCCGACCACGCCAGTGGCCGACTCGCGCTTCAGCGTATCGGCGACGGGCAGCGCGGGCAGCGCTCCCTCGCGCTCGCCGATGGCGGCGATCGTGCGCTCTATGAGGTCCGCGTCGACGAACGGACGGACGGCATCGTGGATCAAAACCCGCATTGGCGCGTGGCTTCTCAGCGCCAGCAGCCCGAGCCGGACCGACGCCTGCCTTGTCGCCCCGCCAATGACGACGCTGACCCGCTCGGCGTTGACGCCTGCCGCTTGCTGGAACAGGTCGTGGTCGTCGGCATGGATGGCGACAACGACCACGCCGGTCCGCGGGTGCGCCAGGAACGTCTCCAGCGTATGCGCGATGACGGCTTGACCGCCAATGCCTTGATATTGCTTCGGTCCATTGGCCTGGCCGGCGCGCGCGCCACGGCCAGCCGCGACGATCACCACCGCGACCTTATCACCCGCGCCCAAAGCGTGATTTTCACTTGCGTCAGTCATGCCGTTTGGTCCTAGTCGCGGCCAAAGCCGAAGGCCAGCATTTTCCCAATTGCGCCTTAATGTGGCGTCATTCCGCGTTGCACATTGCGGCGGTTCTGGCTAGAGAATGTGCAACGAATGAATATGCTTGGTTTTTGTGCATGGTTAACTTGACCAAATTGGCCGCGCCTCTCGACGTCGGCGGCGTGAGAATCCGCAATCGCGTATTCCTCGCTCCTATGTCGGGGATTACCGATGAGCCGTTCCGGCAGCGCGCCCATGCGCATGGCGCGGGCCTTGTCGTGTCCGAAATGGTGGCCAGTGGCGAGCTCGCAAAGGGCAGGGCCGGCTTCGATCTGCGCATCCGCCACTCCGGCTTGCCTGTCCATATGGTGCAGCTTGCCGGGCGCGAGGCGTCGCACATGGCCGAAGGCGCGCGAATCGCCGCCGGCGAGGGCGCCGACATCATCGACATCAACATGGGCTGCCCGGCCAAGAAGGTGACGGGCGGCTATGCCGGCTCGGCGCTGATGCTGGATCTCGACCATGCATTGTCACTGATCGAAGCCGTGGTCGGCGCGGTCGAGGTGCCGGTGACGGTCAAGATGCGGTTGGGCTGGGACGAAGGCGCGCTCAACGCGCCAATGTTGGCGCGCCGCGCCGAGCAGGCAGGTGTCAAGATGGTGACCGTGCACGGCCGCACGCGCTGCCAGTTCTACCAGGGCAAGGCCGATTGGCGCGCCATTGCCCGCGTCAAGGAAGCTGTGTCCATCCCCGTCGTTGCCAATGGCGATGTCTGCTCCCCGGCGGAAGCGGCTGCTATCCTCGATCAATCCGGCGCCGACGCGGTGATGGTCGGCCGCGCTCACTACGGCGAGCCCTGGGTCGCGGGCAGCATCGCGGCGGCCGCGACAGGCGAGGCGGTGACCAACCTCCCGCAGGACCCGACGGCGCTGGCCGCCTATGTCATCTCCCATTACGAGGATATGCTGACGCTCTACGGCGTCGAAAGCGGCCTGCGCCAGGCGCGCAAGCATCTCGGCTGGTATCTCGATCGCCATG
>NZ_JALJRL010000031.1:7017-54411 GCF_024519675.1 Mesorhizobium sp. Mes31
ACAACGACGCTTCTCCGATTTGGTTTCCGATCTGGTATCTCGATCGCCATGCCGGCGCTGTCGCTGACGACAGCCGAAAGGCGATCCTGACGGCGTTCGAGCCCGCCCGTGTCATTGCCTTGCTTCGCGATGTGTTTTCGCGCGATCCGCAACCATTGAACCTGCGGAGCGCAGCATGAACGCCGCCGCTGGCCAGGGCGCTGAAATGGCGGATGCCGCCCAGATCGTGCTCAACACCATCCGCCGTCCGGTGATCATGATCAGCGAGGAAGGCTTTATCACCTTCGCCAACGCCGATGCGGAGGACTTCTTTCGCTCGAGCGCGACAATGCTCGCCCGCAACACGCTGTCCAAACTCATTCCTTTTGGCAGCCCGCTGCTGACACTGGTCGATCAGGTGCGCGAGCGTCGGGCTCCGGTCAACGAGTATCGGGTCGACGTGTCGTCGCCGCGTCTGGGCATTGAGAAGGTCGTGGATCTCTACGTCGCGCCCGTGCCGGAATTTCCGGGCTCCGTCGTGGTGATGTTCCAGGAGCGGTCGATGGCCGACAAGATCGACCGGCAGATGACGCATCGCGGCGCCGCGCGCTCGGTGACCGGACTGGCGGCAATGCTTGCCCATGAAATCAAGAACCCGCTCTCCGGCATCCGGGGCGCCGCCCAGTTGCTCGAACTGTCCGCCTCCGATGAGGATCGCGCGCTGACCCGGCTGATCACGGACGAGACGGATCGCATCGTGTCGCTGGTCGATCGCATGGAGGTGTTTTCCGACGAGCGGCCGATCGATCGCTACCCCGTCAACATCCATGTCGTGCTCGATCATGTGAAGGCAATTGCCAAGAACGGTTTTGCTAAAAGGATCAAGATCCTGGAGGATTATGATCCATCATTGCCTCCAGTGTTTGCCAACCGCGATCAGCTCATCCAGGTGTTCCTCAACCTGGTCAAGAACGCCGCCGAGGCGATCGGCAGCGACCCGCAGGGCGAAATCGTCCTGTCGACCGCCTTCCGGCCGGGCATCCGCGTTTCCGTTCCAGGCACGCAGGACCGCGTATCGCTGCCGCTGGAATTCTGCGTGCGCGACAATGGCTCCGGCGTCTCGGAAGATATCTTGCCGATCCTCTTCGATCCCTTCATCACCACCAAGCCGAATGGCTCTGGGCTGGGGCTTGCGCTGGTCGCCAAGATCGTCGGCGAGCATGGCGGCATCATCGAATGCGAATCGACACCGCGCGGAACCACTTTCCGCATCCTGATGCCGGCCTGGAAGGAAACACCATTCGGTGCCGATGAAGACGGTGAAGGAGACCGCAAATGACGGTTCGCGGCAATATTCTCGTCGCCGACGACGATGCGGCGATCCGCACAGTCCTCAACCAGGCCCTGTCGCGTGTCGGCCATGAGGTGCGCGTCACCTCCAACGCCTCGACATTGTGGCGCTGGGTGGCGGCGGGCGAGGGCGATCTGGTCATCACAGACGTGGTGATGCCGGACGAGAACGCTTTCGACATGCTGCCGCGCATCAAGAAGGCACGGCCGGAGCTGCCGGTCATCGTCATGAGCGCCCAGAACACCTTCATGACGGCGATTCGCGCGTCCGAAACCGGCGCCTACGAATATCTGCCCAAGCCGTTCGACCTGACCGAGCTCCTCAACATCGTCAACCGGGCGCTTTCCGAGCCGCGGCGGCCGAAGATCGATGCGCGGCCGGAAGAACAGCCTGACGCGATGCCGCTGGTCGGCCGCTCGGCGGCCATGCAGGACATCTACCGCATGCTGGCGCGCATGATGCAGACCGACCTGACGGTGATGATTTCAGGCGAATCCGGCACCGGCAAGGAACTGGTGGCGCGCGCGCTGCATGAATATGGCCGCCGTCGTGGTGGGCCGTTCGTTGCCATCAACATGGCGGCGATCCCGCGCGATCTGATCGAATCGGAACTGTTCGGCCACGAGAAGGGCGCTTTCACCGGCGCGCAGAACCGCTCCACCGGTCGTTTCGAACAGGCCGAGGGGGGCACATTGTTCCTCGACGAGATCGGCGACATGCCGATGGAGGCGCAGACGCGCCTGCTGCGCGTCCTGCAGCAGGGCGAGTACACGACGGTCGGCGGACGCACGCCGATCAAGACCGACGTGCGCATCGTCGCCGCCACCAACAAGGATCTGCGCACGCTGATCAATCAGGGGCTTTTCCGCGAGGATCTTTTCTATCGCCTCAACGTCGTGCCACTCCGGCTGCCGGCGCTGCGCGAGCGCTCCGAGGACGTGCCCGATCTCGTCCGACACTTCTTCAAGCTGGGTGAGATGGAAGGTCTGCAGACCAAGCGCATCTCTTCCGGCGGCATCGAGTTGATGAAGCGCTATCCATGGCCAGGCAATGTGCGAGAGCTGGAAAACCTCGTTCGCAGGCTGGCCGCACTCTATTCGCAGGACGAGATTTCCGCCGAGATCATCGAGGCGGAGCTCAAGACCGGCGAACGCCCCGTGGTGCCTGGCGGCGGCAACCTCATTCCCGACGACCTGTCGATTGGCCAGGCGGTCGAGCACTTCCTGCAACGCTATTTCGCATCGTTTGCCGGCGAATTGCCGCCTGCGGGCCTCTATCAGCGCATTCTGTCCGAGGTCGAATATCCGCTGGTTCTGGCTTCGATGACGGCAACCCGCGGCAACCAGATCAAGGCCGCCGAACTGCTGGGGCTCAACCGCAACACGCTGCGCAAGAAGATTCGCGAACTCGGCGTCAACGTCTACAAATCATCGCGGCAGTCCTGATCAACCCGGATCCGAGCCCAGGTTCTTTTCGGGGGACGGACCGCGAAACATTTCCGTCGCGGCCACACTTGTTGCATAATCGCCACAATGCGTTGCATACATCCGACGCAATCACTGGCTCTAGACGGCGACATGGCTCCGCAGGCACCGACTCTCAACGAACCGCTTTTCAGCGAACCCGGCGCGCGCGACGGGCGCCGGCTGCTTGCGCTGCCCGGCATCGTCGCGGTCGCGGGCGCGCTGGTCACGGCGGCGATCTCTTTCACCATCCTGGTTGGCGCCACGCCGATCACGCCGAACGAGTCGACGACGCTGGCGCTGATTGCGCTCAATGCCGCTTTCGTCCTCTTCCTCATCGCGCTGGTCGGACGCGAAGTACATCGCATTCTGATGGCGCGCCGACACGGCAAGGCCGCTTCGCGGCTGCATGTGCGCATCGTCGCCATGTTTGCGCTGGTCGCCGCAATTCCCGCCATCATGGTGGCGATCATCGCCTCGATCACGCTCGATATCGGCCTCGACCGCTGGTTCGAGATCCGCACCAAGACGATCGTCAATTCGTCGCTGTCGATCGCCGACGCCTATGTCCAGGAAAATGCCCGTAACCTCCAGGGCACGACGCTGTCGATGGCCTATGATCTCGATGCGTCGCGTACGCTCTACGGTCTTGATCGCACTGGCTTTCTCGATCTGATGAACAAGGAAGCCGTAGGCCGGTCGCTGGCCCATGCCGCGCTGATCAAGCCGGACGGTTCCTTTGTCATGAGCGCCAAGACCGACACGGATTTCGCCATGCCTGAGCCGCCGGAAGGCGCCGTGGCCAGCGCCGCCGACGGCAAGCCGGTGCTGATCGAGCCGAAAACACGCAACATCATGGGCGCCATCGTCAAGCTGCGCGAGATCGAGGGGCTCTATCTCTACACCATTCGCCTCGTCGACCCCGAAGTGATCAAGGCGCGGCAGATCGTCAGATCCAATACCGACGAATATCGCGGTCTCGAGGATAACAGGCGCACCTCGCAGGTGGCCTTCGCGCTGCCCTATCTGTCGCTGACGCTGATCATCATCCTGTCGGCCATCTGGACCGGTATCGCCGTCGCCGACCGCCTGGTGCGGCCCATTCGTCAGCTGATAGGCGCCGCCGATGAGGTCGCGACCGGCAATCTCGACGTTGCGGTTCCTGTGAGACCTTCGGATGGCGATGTCGCCTCGCTCGGCGACACGTTCAACAAGATGCTTCTGGAACTGAAATCACAGCGCAACGAGATCCTGTCCGCCAAGGACCTGATCGATGAACGGCGCCGCTTCTCGGAGGCCGTGCTTGCCGGCGTCACCGCCGGCGTCATCGGTGTCGATCCCTACGGCATCGTCACCATCGTCAACCGCTCGGCCGAGGCGATGCTGGCATTGTCCGCCAGCGCCGCGCTTGGACAGAACCTGTCCGCCGTGTTGCCGCATGTCGGCCGCGTCTTCGAGATCGGCCGCAAGTCCGGCAAGCCTGTCTACCGGGAACAGGTGACCTTCTATCGCGCTGGCGCCGAGCGGACCTTCAACGTGCAGATCACCATCGAGGCCGGCGACGACGGTATGGAGGAAAAATCCTATGTCGTGACGGTCGACGACATCACGGATCTGGTTCAGGCCCAGCGCTCCTCCGCCTGGGCAGACGTGGCGCGGCGCATCGCGCATGAGATCAAGAATCCGCTGACGCCGATTCAGCTTTCAGCCGAGCGCATCAAGCGACGCTTCGGAAAGGTCATCACCGAGGATCGCGAGATTTTCGATCAGTGCACCGACACAATCATCCGGCAGGTGGAGGATATCGGCCGCATGGTCGACGAATTCTCGGCTTTCGCGCGCATGCCAAAGCCCGAGATGAAAGTCATCGACCTGCGCGAATCCCTGCGCGAGGCTTCGTTCCTGGTCGAAGTCAGCCGTGCCGACATTGCTTTCGAACGCGAGTTCGGCAACGAGCCGCTCAAGGGCACGTTCGACAGCCGCCTGATGGCGCAGGCTTTCGGCAATGTGATCAAGAACGCCGCCGAAGCGATCGATGGACTGGAACAGAAGGACGGTTCGCACGGCATAATCCGGATTCAAGCCGGGCGCCAGAATGGCGCGATTCGCATCGACGTCATCGACAATGGCAAAGGCCTGCCGCGCGAGAATCGTCAACGGCTGCTCGAGCCCTATATGACAACACGCGAGAAGGGCACCGGGCTCGGTCTCGCTATCGTCAAGAAGATAGTGGAGGACCACGGTGGCAGGCTGGAACTTCATGACGCGCCCGCGGATTTCCACAATGGGCGGGGCGCGATGATCAGCATCATCCTGCCCCCGGCTGCCGCAGCCACGCCGCCGCGCGGCGAAAGCAGGACGGAAAACGAAAGAGAAACTGAAAAGGTCGGTAATGGCGTCTGATATTCTCATCGTCGATGACGAGGAAGACATCCGTGAACTCGTCGCGGGCATCCTGAGCGACGAGGGTCACGAAACCCGCACGGCCTTCGATGCCGACAGCGCGCTGGCGGCGATCGCCGACCGGGCGCCGCGGCTGATTTTCCTCGACATCTGGCTGCAGGGCTCGCGCCTGGACGGACTGGCGCTGCTCGACGAGATCAAGACGATGCACCCAAACCTGCCGGTGGTGATGATTTCGGGCCATGGCAACATCGAAACGGCGGTCTCCGCCATCCGCCGTGGCGCCTATGATTTCATCGAGAAGCCGTTCAAGGCCGACCGGCTGATCCTTATCGCCGAGCGGGCGCTCGAAACCTCGAAACTGAAGCGCGAGGTTTCCGACCTCAAGCTGCGCAGTGGCGAAACCTTCGATCTGATCGGCATGTCGTCGGCGATGAGCCAGTTGCGCCAGACCATCGAGCGCGTCGCGCCGACCAACAGCCGCGTGATGATCATCGGCCCCTCCGGCTCGGGCAAGGAACTGGCCGCGCGCGCCATCCACACGCTGTCGGCGCGCAAGGGCGGGCCGTTCGTGACGCTGAGCGCCGCCAACATCACGCCCGAACGCATGGAGATCGAGCTGTTCGGCACCGAATCGAACGGCGTCGAGCGCAAGGTCGGCGCGCTCGAGGAAGCCCATCGCGGCATCCTCTACATCGACGAGGTGGCCGACATGCCGCGCGAGACGCAGAACAAGATCCTGCGCGTGCTGGTCGAGCAGCAGTTCGAGCGGGTAGGGGGCACCAAGCGGGTCAAGGTCGATGTCCGCATCATTTCCTCGACCTCGCAGAACCTGGAGGCGATGATTGCCGACGGGCGTTTCCGCGAGGATCTCTATCACCGCCTCGCGGTGGTTCCGGTCATGGTGCCGGGACTGGCCGAGCGGCGCGAGGATATTCCCTATCTCGTCGACAATTTCATGAAGCAGATCGCCCGCCAGGCCGGCATCAAGCCGCGTCGCATCGGCGACGACGCGCTGGCCGTGCTGCAGGCGCACAACTGGCCGGGCAACGTCCGCCAGCTGCGCAACAATGTCGAGCGTCTGATGATCCTGGCGCGCGGCGATGATGTCGATGCGCCGATCACCGCGGACCTGTTGCCGTCCGAGATCGGCGATGTCATGCCGCGCACGCCGAATCAATCCGACCAGCACATCATGGCGCTTCCGCTGCGCGAGGCGCGTGAGCAGTTCGAGAAGGACTATCTGATCGCCCAGATCAACCGGTTTGGCGGCAACATCTCGAAAACCGCCGAATTCATCGGCATGGAGCGCTCCGCCCTGCATCGCAAGCTGAAGTCGCTGGGCGTCTGACGCCACGTCTAGTCGGCAGCGCCTGGGCCAAGCATTTGCCGGTTACGCAAGCGGCGGAATCGCATAAGAAAGCCCGATAAGTTTCCAGGGGTCGCCAATGCCGCGCATTGCCTATGTCAACGGGCGCTACGTCACTCACGCGGACGCTTCCGTGCACATCGAGGATCGCGGCTATCAGTTCGCCGACGGTGTCTACGAGGTCTGCGAGGTGGCGCGTGGCTTCATCGTCGACATGCCGCGCCACCTTGCCCGGCTCAATCGGTCTTTGACCGAATTGTCGATCGCCTGGCCTGTCACGCGAGGTGTGTTGCCGATCATCATGCGCGAAGTGGTCAACCGCAATCATGTCGCCAACGGTCTGGTCTATGTCCAGGTCACGCGCGGTGTCGCCAGCCGCGACTTTGTCTTCCCGTCGGCGGATACCAAGCCGTCCCTGGTGGTGACCGCCAGGAAGGCCGATCCCGCTGCCGGGGCAAAGCGGGCCGAGACCGGCATCGCGGTCATTACCGTGCCGGAGAATCGTTGGGACCGGGTCGACATCAAGAGCGTTGGACTGCTGCCCAATGTATTGGCCAAGCAGAAGGCCAAGGAAGCCGGCGCGCAGGAGGCGTGGTTCGTCGACACAGACGGTAACGTCAAGGAAGGCGGATCATCGAACGCCTGGATCGTCACCCGGGATGGCGTCCTGGTCACCAGGCCGGCCGAACATGGCATCCTGCGCGGCATCACCCGCACGACCATGTTTGAAGTGGCGGCCAGGCTCGGCTTGAAGATCGAAGAACGTGGCTTTTCCGTCACCGAGGCCAAGGCGGCGCGCGAGGCGTTCATCAGTTCGGCAACGACAATCGCTATGCCGGTCGTGGCCATCGACGGCGATCCGGTCGCCAATGGCCACCCCGGCTCGATAACACTTTCGTTGCGGCAAGCCTTTTTTGACATTGCGGAAAAAAGTCCAGCCTGATAACCGCACAGGTGGAATGAACATCAATATATCTCGTTCTGCTTGTCGTTACTGACGACAAGACGGTGTTTGCGCGCTTGACATGTGCCTGACAATTTGGCGCATTGGTTTGCAAACCGAAGGGGATCGGCGAAAGACAAGAACAATGGCGGAACGATCGCAAAACCTTCAGGACCTGTTCCTGAATTCAGTTCGCAAGAGCAAGAACCCGCTCACCATCTTTCTCATCAACGGCGTGAAGCTGACCGGCGTGGTCACTTCGTTCGACAATTTCTGTGTCTTGTTGCGCCGTGACGGTCACTCCCAGCTCGTCTACAAGCACGCCATTTCCACGATCATGCCGAGCCAGCCGGTTCAGATGTTCGATGGTGAGGAAAGCCAGGGCGCCTGATTGGCTCGTGAGAAAGACGCGGACGATACGGTTCGCGGAAAACCAGCGCATCATCCCGGGACGGAAGCCAAGGGCCCGACCCGGGCTGTCGTCATCGTGCCGGTGCTTACCCGCCAGCCGCGCGGCGACGATGATACCAACCGTCCGCGGCTGACGCGCTCCGCCGAGGCCCGCCACGACGAAGCGGTCGGCCTTGCCCGCGCCATCAACCTTGACCTGATCCACACGGCGGTGGTTACCCTCAACGATCCGCGCCCGGCGACCTTGCTTGGCAGTGGCAAGGTCGCTGAGTTCGCCGAAATCGTCAAAGAGGGTCATGCGGAAGTGGTCATCGTCGACCACCCACTGACGCCGGTGCAGCAGCGCAATCTCGAGAAAGAGCTGAACGCCAAGGTGCTGGATCGCACCGGGCTGATCCTCGAGATCTTCGGCGAACGCGCCCGCACCAAGGAAGGCACGCTGCAGGTCGAGCTTGCCCATCTCAACTACCAGAAGGGCCGCCTCGTACGCAGTTGGACCCATCTCGAGCGCCAACGCGGCGGCGCCGGCTTCCTCGGCGGTCCCGGTGAGACGCAGATCGAGTCGGACCGGCGCGTCCTCCAGGACAAGATCATCAAGCTGAAGCATGAACTGGAAACCGTGCGCCGCACCCGCGACCTGCACCGCGCCAAGCGCAAGAAGGTGCCGTTTCCGGTGGTGGCGATCGTCGGCTACACCAATGCCGGCAAGTCGACCTTGTTCAACAGGCTGACTGGAGCCGGCGTCCTGGCTCAGGACATGCTGTTCGCCACGCTCGATCCGACGCTTCGCCGCGTGCGCCTGCCGCATGGCACGCCGATCATCCTTTCGGACACGGTCGGTTTCATCTCGGACCTGCCGACGCACCTGATCGCGGCTTTTCGCGCGACGCTGGAAGAGGTGGTCGAGGCCGATCTCGTCCTTCACCTGCGCGATATTTCCGATCCCGACACCGCCGCCCAGGCCGAGGATGTCGAGCGCATCCTGGCCGACCTCGGCGTCGACGCCGGAGATACGAAGCGGGTCATCGAGGTCTGGAACAAGATTGACCGGCTGGACGAAGGCAACCGGAGCCGGCTGCTTGCCAACGGCGCCGACACCAGCAAGGCGCCGCCGGTTGCCGTGTCGGCTGTGACCGGCGAAGGTATCGATGCGCTGAAGGCGATCATCGAAACCCGGATGGCGGGCGAGCTCGAAGACCTGACGGTGACGATCGAGCCGGCCCAGTTCGGTCTTGTCGACTGGCTTTATCGCAATGGCGATGTCGTTTCGCGAACCGACAATGACGACGGCAGCGCCACCATATCGCTCAAGGCCACGCGAACCGCCCGTGAAGAGATCGAAAGCAGATTGCATCGCAAAAACAACGGGTAGTGGATACTACTTCGCGGTTTTTGCTTCCTGCCAGAGCGCTTCCATCTCGGCCAGATCAGCCTTTTCCAGCGTGTTGCCGGAGTTTTCCAGGGCCTGCTCGACATAGTGGAAGCGCGAGCGGAACTTCTCGTTGGTGCCGCTCAGCGCCGCTTCCGAATCCAGCTTGAGGTGCCGGCCGAGATTGACGACGGCAAACAGCATGTCGCCGAACTCGTCCTTGATGGAGGCGGTGTCGCCCTTGGCCAGTGCCTCACGCAACTCGCCGATCTCTTCCTCGATCTTGTCGAGGATAGGGGCTGCCTCGCTCCAGTCGAAACCGACGCGGGCCGCCTTCTCCTGAAGCTTCAAGGCGCGCGTCAAGGCGGGCAGGGCGACCGGCACACTGTCCAGAAACCCCTTGCCATTGTCTTCCGGGTCGAGGCCGCGCGCGAGGCGGGCGCTGCGCTTCTGCGCCTTCTCCTCGGCCTTGATCTTTTCCCACATGCCCTTGGCCATGCCGGCGCTGCGGGCTTTCTCGTCGCCGAACACATGCGGATGGCGGCGGATCATCTTGGTGGTGATGGCCTGAACGACGTCGCCGAAGGCAAACTCGCCGGCCTCCTCGGCCATTTGCGCGTGGTAGACGACCTGCAACAGGAGATCGCCGAGTTCATCGCGCAGATCGTCGAGGTCGCCGCGCGCGATGGCGTCCGCCACCTCGTAGGCTTCCTCGATCGTATAGGGCGCGATGGTCGAGAAATCCTGTTCGATGTCCCACGGACAGCCGGTCTTCGGTGCCCGCAGCGCAGCCATGATCTCGATCAGGCGCGAAATGTCTTTCGATGGCGTCATGTGGCGGATGCTATCGCGCGGCCGATCTCGCGGCCAACACTGTCAGCCGGGAAAGGGGGGCTTGTCCACAGTTGCGCGGTGCCGGTCTCGTCAGTCGAGCACTGAAACGATTGCCTTGGCGAGCTTGTCCATTCCATCCTCGGGCAGGCCGGCCACGTTGATGCGGCTGTCGCCGACCATGTAGACGCCGTGTTCGGCACGCAGCCGCTCGACCTGCGCTTCCGTGAGGCCAAGGCGGGAGAACATGCCGCGATGGCTGGCGACGAAATCGAAGCGGTCGGAGTTGGACTGCCGGCGCAGCGCCTCGGCGAACTGGACACGCAGCCTGAGCATGCGCAGGCGCATCTCCTCCAACTCGGCTTCCCAGTCCGCGCGCAACGCGGCGTCCTCGAGCACGATGCGCACGGCGGCCGCACCATGGTCCGGCGGCATCGAATACATGGCGCGCGCCGCCGACAGCATCTGGCTCATCGCCACGTCGGCCTGTGCGCCATCCCTGGCCAGGATCATCGC
Source organism: Mesorhizobium sp. Mes31 (assembly GCF_024519675.1). Classification (NCBI taxonomy): domain Bacteria; kingdom Pseudomonadati; phylum Pseudomonadota; class Alphaproteobacteria; order Hyphomicrobiales; family Phyllobacteriaceae; genus Mesorhizobium; species Mesorhizobium sp. Mes31. The sequence continues at coordinate 17,653 of NZ_JALJRL010000031.1, forward strand.
GGCGCCGACGCGGTCGCGGTAGACGGCGAAGTTCTTCGAGCAGCTGGAGGCGACAACCATTTCCGGAACTTTCGCGGCAAGCAGGCGCAAGCCGACGGCATCGGCCTCCAGGCCATCGCCAAAGCCCTGATAGGCGATGTCGACAAACGGCAGCAGGCTGCGCTCGACGACCAGACCGGCAACAGCCTCCCACTGAGCCGCGTCCAGGTTGGCGCCGGTCGGGTTGTGGCAGCAGCCATGCAGCAACACCACGTCGCCGCTCTTTGCCGTCCGCAGCGCTGCCAGCATGTCGTCGAACCGGACGGCGCCCGAGGCTGCATCGAAATAGGGATAGTCGCGGATCTGGAGACCGGCGGCGCGCATCACCGGCATGTGGTTCGGCCAGGTCGGGTCGGACAACCAGATTGTCGCATCGGATCGTGTCCGCTTCAGCAGTTCCGCCACCAGCCGCAGCGCACCGGAGCCGCCCGGCGCCTGTGCCGCGCGGATGCGCGTCATGTCGGCGCCGGGACCGAAGGCAAGCTTGGCCATGACCGTGTTGAAGGCCGTATCGCCGGCAAGGCCGAGATAGGTCTTGGTGTCCTGGCTCTGCAGCAGCCGCTTTTCGGCCTCGCGCACGGCCCGCATGACAGGCGTTTTGCCGTCGCGGTCCTTGTAGACGCCGACGCCAAGATCGACCTTGTCGGGGCGCGGGTCGGCACGATAGAGGCCGATCAAGGCAAGGATCTTGTCGGCGGGAGCTGGCTGGAGATCTTCGAACATGGGGACGGTTCCGTTGGCGCGGCGGAGTGATACGGAAATCGAACGCGCTTCACCAGCGGTTTCGGTCAGACCAAGCCAAAAAGCGGCACTCCGGTCGGCTGGCGAAAAGATCGGCGCCGGCGGCATCGCAGGATCGCCCGGCTTTGCCGGTGAGGCGAGGGCAGTTGCGAACGATGTCGTCCAGCGAGCGAAAAAATCGCACGGGAAGGGATTAAAACCCCCACATGCTCCGTAAACAGGGCATGAAACGGCCGATGCCACGCTTCGATATTGTTGGACAACTCGGGTCGCTGCGCCGTTACGCGCGCTCCTTGACGCGCGACAGCACGGACGCCGAGGATCTCGTGCATGACGCGCTGGTACGCGCCTATGAGCGGCGCGCCACTTTCCGCTCCGGCGGAAACCTGCGCGCGTGGCTCCTGTCGATCGTCCACAACGCCTTCATCGACCGCATGCGCGCGCGTCGCTCGGAAGCAGCGCGCCTCGATCAGGCCGGATACCTTGCCGATGGCAGCACGCCGGCGCCACAGGAACATTCGGTGCGCCTGGCGCAGGTGCGCGAGGCCTTTTTCAGCCTGCCGGAAGAGCAGCGTTCGGCACTGCATCTCGTCGCCATCGAAGGCCTTTCCTACAGCCAGGCCGCCGATGCCAGCGGCGTGCCGTTGGGCACGCTGATGTCGCGTATCGGCAGGGCGCGCGCCGCACTGCGCGCGATGGAGGACGCGGCGCCCTCAAAGGCCAAAAACCACCTCAGGATCGTTGGAGACCCGTCATGATCGCAACTGTCGATCCCGTGACCGATGCCGACCTCGATGCCTATGTCGACGACCAGCTCGACGTCAGCCGCCGCATCGAGGTCGAGGCGTTTCTGTCCGCCCGTCCGGAGGCTGCGGCGCGCGTGATGTCGGATCTGAGGACCCGCGACGAGCTGCGCGTGGCGCTTGCCGGCTCCAGGGGCATGGCGAGGCCGGCGACCGCGGATGCCGCGCGGCTGCTGGAGAGGGGGCTCGCCCGGGGCCGGGTCTTCGGCGTGTTGCAGCGCGCCGCTGCCATTGCCGCCTTCATTGCCGCCGGCTGGCTGGCGAACGGGATCATCGGGCCAATGTCGGTGACGAAGGTCGTCGCCTCGCCGCAGCCGCCCACCTATTTGGAAGAAGCTGTTCGTGCGCACAGAACGACGCTGGTACGCGAGAGCATGCCGTCGCAGCCGGAAGCGCCCAACTACAACGCCGGCGAAATCCGTGCCGCGACCGCTATCGTCATGCCGTCGCTGCCCAAGGACTGGAAGGTGCGCGACGTGCAGATCTATCCGTCGCGTTTCGGCCCGAGCGTCGAGATGGCGGTCGAGACGAAGGAGATGGGGCTGGTGTCGCTATTCGCCATCCGGCCGGGAAACTTCGATGTCGTCAAGCCGACGGTGGCGCCCTCTGGCGACATTTCCTCGGCCTATTTCCAGATCGGCGAGGTCGCCTATGCGGTGGTCGCACGAGGCGACGTCCACGATCTCGACCGCGCCGCCGAGACGCTCGCCAGAACGCTTTACTGACCGATCCACAAAGGAGAATTAGAAATGAACACCCCCAATCTGGGATACCGCGCGGGCGCCGGCGCCCAAGCCGGAGCCCTCTATGACGAGGGCCTGCGCCAGCACATGCTGCGCGTTTACAACTACATGGGCCTTGGTCTGGTGGTCACCGGCCTGGTCGCCTTCATGGTGTCGTCGACGCCCGCGCTTTACGTGCCGATCTTCTCCAGCCCGCTGAAGTGGGTGGTGATGCTGGCGCCGCTCGCTTTCGTCATGCTGTTCTCGTTCAAGATGCAGACCATGTCGGCGGCCAGCGCCCAGGCGATGTTCTGGGCCTTCTGCGCGGTGATGGGCCTGTCGCTGGCCTCCGTGTTCCTGGTCTTCACCGGAACCAGCATCGCGCGCACCTTCTTCATCGCCGCCACCATGTTCGGCGCCACCAGCCTCTACGGCTACACCACCAGGCGTGACCTGACCCAGTTCTCGTCGTTCCTGATCATGGGTTTGATCGGCGTGGTGATCGCCAGCATCGTCAACATCTTCCTTGGCTCGACGGCGCTGCAGTTCGCCATCTCGGTGATCGGTATCGCCGTGTTCGTCGGCCTGACCGCGTGGGATACGCAGACGATCAAGGAGCAGTATGCCGAGAATTTCGACGCGGAATCGCGCCAGAAGCTCGCCGTCTTCGGCGCCTTCTCGCTCTATCTGAACTTCATCAACATCTTCCAGCTGCTGCTGAATTTCACCGGCGAACGCGAGTAACGACTGTCCATTGCGGGTGAGGGCGAGGAATATCGTCTGACATGTAGAGAGGTGGCCGGGGAGATCCTCCGGCCACAATTCGTTCTGCCGAGACCCGGCCACGCCTTGAGTCCGAAAGAGCTTTTGCTAGTCTGCCCACCGCACCAGCCTTCAACACCGGCCCGCGAGGACATGTGGTACAGGACAGCCAAACGCTTCATGGCGACGGCATTTCGGCGACCGTAGTCGCGCAGGGCGCCGAACTGGTTTCGCTGCAAGACGAGCAAGGATTTGAGTTCCTCTGGCAGGCCGGGCCGGCCTGGCGGCGCCATTCGCCAGTGCTGTTTCCGATCGTCGGCCGGTTGAAGGCAGACCAACTGCGCCATCGCGGCCGAACCTACCCGATGACGCAGCACGGCTTCGCCCGCGACAAACCATTTGCCTGGGCGGAGAGGGGGCCGCAATCCTGCACGCTGGTTCTCACCGACGACGCCGATACCCGCGCGCACTACCCCTTCGTCTTTCGCCTGGCGGTGACCTACACGCTGGGTCGCCAGCAGCTTGGCGTGAGCTTCGACATCACCAACACCGGCGATCAGCCGCTGCCGGCGTCAATCGGAGCGCATCCGGCGTTCAACTGGCCGTTGCTGCCGGATCTGGCCAAGACCGATTACCGGCTGACTTTTGCCGACGATGAGCGGGCGCCGATCCGCCGGCTGAAGGACGGCCTGCTCACGGCAGCGCCGCAGCCGACACCTGTCAAAGGCATGACTCTCGATCTCTCCGAACGCCTGTTCGACGATGACGCCATCATTCTCGATCAACCCGCCAGCACCGGAGTGCGTTACGCCGCCAGGCGTGGTCCGGCGATCGAGATGTCCTGGCAGGGATTTCCTGTACTGGGCATCTGGTCAAAGCCCGGCGGCGCGCCGTTCCTGTGCATCGAACCCTGGCATGGCATTGCAAGCCCGGCGGACTTCGATGGCGACTTCATCGACAAACCTGGGCTGATGCTGATCGCGCCAGCAGCGAAGCGCGTGCTGAACTATCAGATCCGGCTGATCGGATCGGTTTGAAAACCGGGGCGGAGAGGGAGCCCGCGAGCCGGTGAGCAGAGCATCGTGGACGCTGTAACCATTCCGACCGCTCGATTTTAGAGGAGACGCAGCATGGACCGATTCACGGGCGGTTGCCTTTGCGGCGATGTCCGGATTGTCGCGTCGGGACTCCCATACCGGGTGGGCATTTGTCACTGTCTCGACTGCCGCAAGCATCATGGCGCGCTTTTCTACGCTGCCGCCGTGTTCCCTCAGGATGCGGTGAAGATCGAGGGCGAAACCCGCGACTACGCCGGGCGTTTTTTCTGTCCCCGCTGCGGCTCGTCCGTTTTCGCACGCAGCGCGGACGAGATCGAAGTGCACCTGGGAGCCTTGGATGCCCCTGACCAACTGATGCCAACCTACGAAAGCTGGATCGTGCGTCGCGAGTCCTGGTTGCCGCCGTTTCCGCTCACGAGGCGATACGAGCGCGACCGTGACGCCACGGGTCGCTTTGAGGAGTAGGTGGGACGGGCGGTGCGAAGGCGCCGTTACGAGATCCATGCCTTGATCGAGATTTCGAACCAGATGCTCGAGGACCGCGGCTTCGATCACGCCGGCGCGTCACTCCGGAAGACCGGCCTTGCGGAAGCCATCGACGAAATGATCGAGCGTCGCTGCGTCGCGGAACGGCTCCGTCGCGACCCAGTGTCGGGTCGTGAAATGCGGGTTGCTGACGAGGAACATTTCGACCTCCGCGCGCGCTTCGTCGAGCCGGCCTAGTTGGGCAAGGCTTGCCGCCAGGAAACGGCGCGAGCTTGTACGATAAGTCTCGTCCCTGCGCAGTGTCTCGACAGCGGCGTCATAGTCGCGTGCCGCATATTGTGCCGCGCCGAGCGTCAGATAGTACCAGCTTGCCGGAAACGGGTTCAGCCGGAACGCCTTGCGAATATGCTCGAGACCCTCTTCGACCCGCCCGGCCAGGACCGCGATGTCGGACAAGGTCGCCCACGCGTCGGCCTCGTTCGGGTCGAGCTGGAACGCCTTGGCGAATTCCGCATCCGCCTCGGCGAAGCTGCGCTCATAGGCAAGCAGGTTGGCCAGGACCCAGTGGCAGCCGGCGTCGTTGGGGTCGATCGCCACGGCTTTGCGCGCCAGTTCCAGGGCAATGCCACGGTTTGGCTCGATGGGTTCGCCCCAATGCACCCATCCCATCCAGTGGTTCATGGCAAGCCAGCGATAGGCCTCGGCGTATTCCGGATCGAGCGATACCGCGCGCGTGAGCATGAGATGTGCTTCCCGAGCCGTCTGCGGCGAGTCGTCGATCAGCTTGCGCGCCCGCACGCAGAGATCGTAGGCCTCTAGATTCTTGGGCCGGTTGCGTGGCGGCGGTGCGCGCAGCCGGCCGAGCAACGCCTCCACGATCTTGGCCGTTACCTCGTCCTGAACGGCAAAGATATCTTCCAGGCTGCGGTCAAAGCGTTCCGCCCATAAATGTTCGCCGCTCACCGCATCGACCAACTGGGCGTTGATGCGCACGCGCTCCGCGGCGCGTCTTGCGCTACCCTCCAGCAGATAGCGCACGCCAAGCTCCTCAGCGATCGCGCGCACGTCCATCGCCTTGCCTTTGTAGGCAAAGGTCGAGTTGCGCGCGATGACGAACAGGCCGGAGATCCTCGAAAGGTCGGTGATCAGGTCTTCGGTCAATCCATCGGCGAAGGAGTCCTGCTCGGGATCGTTGCTGAAATTGACGAAGGGCAGCACGGCTATCGATGGTTTGCCGGGCAGCGGCAAAGGTCTTCGTTTCGCGCCACCGAGTTGTTCGATGGCTCCCGTGAAGCGGTAGCCGACGCGCGGAACCGTGGCGATCCATTCACCGCCGCCGGCGGCCGGGCCAAGCAGCTTGCGCAGCTGCGCGATCTGGACGGTGAGGTTGCCTTCCTCGACGGCCGTGCCCGGCCAGGCCGCGTCCATCAAGTCGGCCTTGGCCAGGATTTCACCGGGTCGTCCGACGAGCGCCGCAAGCAGCTTTAGCCCCCGATAGCCAACGGCAACGGGGATATCGTTCCGAAGCAGCGTTGCCGCGCCGGAATCGAGCACGAACGGACCAAAGGCAAAGCGCTCTCCTTGCATAGGCCGCATCTATAGCTCGTTTGGAAGTTTTGAGAACTATTTGGGAAGGCTTAATTACGGCGCTGTTCGCATCCGGCAAAATTCAACCTCTTTCAGGTCGAGGGCCCTGGGCCCCAAAACAACATGGAGGTTGCCATGAACGATACCCTTGCGTCGGCCCCGCATCGGACAGCGCGGCCGGGAACGCCAGTGAGGCCGGCGGACGTGCCGATCCGGCACTTGGCGACCCTGCGAAGCATTATCGCGACCTGGCGCGAGCGGACCTGGCGCGAGCGGATACGCTTTCGCTGGGAGCTCGCGCAAATGTCGAAGCATAATCCGCATTTGATCGACGACATCGGTCTGACGAGACTGCAGGTCGAGGCAGAAATCGCCAAGCCCTTCTGGCAACGATGAGACGAAATCTTGAACGCCCGCTTGCCGCCCAAGCGCAACCGGTGCACCCAGCGGAGCTTGTCGAAAGTCCATAGGGTAGGGAGGCTGCCTCGCGCATGATCTCGGGAAACCGGAGCGCGGTTCTCTAAGTCGCTGAATGACCCGTGTCACAAATTTACGAGCGTCGACCCAACACGGTGCGTCCTCCCAGGACATACCCGACGGTTCCCGCCGGCTGGGTTTTCTGATTTTTGGAAACCATATTCAAGCTCGGAAATTGCTCGTCTGACGAAGGTAACGGGCGAGGTCAGAGAGTGTATCGGCATAGCGTAGATGATTTGTTTGATTGGGCGAGTGCTCGGGGCATAAAAATCTATCAGCGTTCAAAGACAGTATGGATTGCGGCAGGAAGCTATCGAGGCCGCGATTGTGAAGTGAAGGGACGTTCCCCAGCAATTGCTCTCGCATTGTGGATGGAAGCCGCGCGGTACGTAGGTCCACGGCCGGGATAGGTGGGGCCATCGTAGCCGCTAGCCGCGACATCAGAAAGTCGCATAAGATAGATTATGGAACTAATGCGCTACGCTGTTGCCGGAAATTGCTGCTGATTTTCATAGGCTTGGCACGATCGATCCGTGTTGCCTTGAGCTGATGGCCAACGCTACGCTGGATGGATGACAACAGCAAAGCGTGACATCGAAGCGGCGATCGAAGTGTTCGTGCATGGCTTCAGCACCGACAAAAGCGGCACCTTTCCGTACGAGGCCAGCCGCGTCGGACCGTTGTGGCTGATGCGCGATGCCGAGCGCAAGAATCCTCGCGACTATCGCGGCGAAGAATGGATCGTCCATGATGTCGCTGCCGAGGAAGCCGATGCGATCGTGCGGCAGCACGCGCGGTCAAGCTTTGCTGTTTCGGTCGTGATCGCCAGTGACGAACCGGATCAGCCGGTGCGAACCACCTACAAGGCTCTCGGGTACCGGCTGCTGCGGACGGAAGGTTTCTTCGCCCAGCCATTGCGTCAGATCCCGGAACCGCCAGCCGCTATCTCGATCGAGCGTGTGCGGACAGTCGAACGGGCGGCGCAGCTGGCAAAGATCGTGCGCAGGCGGCCGATCGCGGCCGATCTGCTCGGCGACAGCGCGCCGTTCCGCCAGTACGTGGCGCTCGATGGTGACGCTATCGTCGGGCGCGTGCGCAGCATAGACGCCGTCGGCGCCACCTGGTGCGCGGCCATGTATGTCGAGCCCTCGCACCGGCGCCGCGGCATTGGGCAGGCGCTGATGTCAAAAATGTTGCATGACGACCGGGCGCGCGGATCGCGGTGCTCGATGCTGTTGGCGACGCATGCCGGAGCGCTGCTTTATCCCCGCATGGGCTATGAGCGGATTGGAACGCTGCTGATATTCGGACCAAAGAGCCGAACGAACTCATGAGCGGCTATTCGCATCACGCTGATTTATAAGGAGTTTCAATCACCATTCCGTCATAGGCCGGCTCGACGTTCGCGGGTGTCTCGGCCATCACCGTGGCGTAGTCGAGCGGCACATGCATATGCGTCAGCACAGCGTGTTTTGGCGCCAGCCGTTCGATCCAGCCAAGTGCCTCGCCAAGCGACAGGTGACTCGGGTGCGTCCGGTATTGGAGGGCGTCGATGATCAGTGCGTCGAGGTCGCGCAGTCGCTCGGCGGTGGTATCCGGAAAGTCGCTGATATCAGGGCAATAGGCAATGCCGCCGATGCGAAAACCGAGCGAGATGATGTCGCCGTGGACCTGCGGCAATGGCTCAAGGGTGAGGGCACCCCCCTCTCCTTCGATGACCACCGGTCTGTCATGGTCGATGATATGTGGCCTGACGATCGGTGGATAGGAACTGCCTTGCGGCGTCTCGAAGCAGTATCCGAACGCTTGCCGCAGCCGAAGCATAGTTACCCTGTCGGCATGGATGTCGATCAGCTGGCGCTGCTCGAGGACGAAACCGCGCAGATCGTCGATGCCGTGGATATGATCGGCATGCGGATGTGTGTAGACGACCGCATCGAGACGCTTGACCGATGCCAGCAGCATCTGCTGGCGAAAGTCAGGTCCGGTGTCGATGACAACGGTGGTGCGAGCGCCGTTCGCCGCGATCCGTTCGGCCAGAACAGCGGTGCGCATGCGCCGGTTCCTCGGGTTGTTTGGGTCGCAATTGCCCCAGTCGCCAGTGATGCGCGGCGCACCTGGCGACGAGCCGCAGCCGAGAATGGTAACGCGCAGCCGGTCACTCATCGTTCAGGCGCTTTGCTCGGCAGGTCGCGGCATCTTGCCGAACAGACGGAAAAAATTGTTCGTCGTCAGCGTCGCGATCTCGGCCTCCCCGACGCCGATTGTTTCCGCCAGCACCTTGGCCGTATGCGCGACATAGGCCGGCTCGTTGCGCTTGCCGCGAAACGGTATGGGCGCCAGGTAGGGTGCGTCGGTTTCGACCAGCAGGCGGTCATGCGGCACATCGGCGGCAATGGCGCGCAATTCGGCTGAGTTCTTGAAGGTCAGGATGCCCGAGAAGGACACGTAGCCGCCGAGCGCGACGCCAATTTCGGCCAGCCGCCGTCCGGAGGAAAAACAGTGCAGGATGAAGGGGAAGGCGCCCTTCCCTGTTTCTTCCTCGAGAATGGCTGCCATATCGTCATCGGCATCGCGCGAATGAATGACTAGCGGCAGTGCTGTCTCACGAGCCGCGGCGATGTGATTGCGAAACACCCGCGCTTGCGTATCGCGCGGCGCTTTGTCGTAGAAGTAATCCAGCCCTGCCTCGCCGATCGCCACCACTTTCGGATGAGCCGACAGCTGTACAAGGTCCGCGGCGGTGACGTCGAGCTCCTCCGCTGCATTGTGCGGATGGGTGCCGACCGAGCAATAGACTTCGTCGAAAGTCTCCGCGATTTCAAGGATTTGCTGAAACCGCTTCACGCGCGTCGAGATTGTCACCATGCGGCCAACTCCGGCCGCTTTGGCGCGGGCGACAATGGCCGCCCGCTCCTCGGCGAAATCTGGAAAATCCAGATGGCAATGGCTGTCGACGAGCATCAGCTGTTCGCGTCCGGCTGTTCGACGTAACGCGGAAACACCCCTTCCGGCACGGGCAACGCCGTGCCAGGCACCAGCGCTTGGTCGGCGTGGACATGCACGAAATCGCGCCTGTCCGCCGGCACCGCCAGCAGGTCGAGCAGCTTGGTGGCCGACCCTGGAATGAAGGGCTGGCACAGCACCGCCACGCGCCGCACGACTTCTGCGGTTGTCCACAGCACCGTTTCCATGCGCGCCGGGCTGGTCTTCTTCAGCGCCCATGGTTCCTGTCCGGCGAAATAGCGGTCGGCTTCGGCCACCACGCCGAAGATCGCTGCCAGCGCCAGATGGATGCCCTGCTCGACCATCGCCTTGCGCGCGATGGCAAGAGCGCTGACCGCCTGATCGAGGATCGCCTTGTCGGCGTCCGTCAGGTCGCCGCGCTTGGGAACCACGCCACCGCAGTTCTTGGCGATCATCGATAGCGAGCGCTGCGCCAGATTGCCGAGGCCGTTGGCGAGGTCGGCATTGGTGCGGTTGACGATCGCTTCATGGCTATAACTGCCGTCCTGGCCGAACGGCACCTCGCGCAGGAAGAAATAGCGCACCTGGTCGAGACCGTAATGCTCGATCATGGTGAAAGGGTCGATGACGTTGCCGACCGACTTCGACATCTTCTCGCCGCGGTTGAACAGGAAGCCGTGGCCGAAGACGCGCTTCGGAAGTTCGATACCGGCCGACATCAGGAAGGCTGGCCAGTAGACGGCATGAAAGCGGACGATATCCTTGCCGATGATGTGGGCATCGGCCGGCCAGAAACGCCAATTATCAGCTTTTTCATCAGGATAGCCGACGCCGGTGATGTAATTTGTCAGGGCGTCGACCCAGACATACATCACGTGCTTGTCGTCCCCCGGCACCGGCACGCCCCAGTCGAACGTGGTGCGCGATATCGACAGGTCCTTGAGGCCCGACTTGACGAAGCTCATCACCTCGTTGCGCCGCTCGGCCGGGCCGATGAAGTCGGGCTGGCTTTCATAAAGCGAGATGAGCTTGTCCTGATAGGCCGAGAGGCGGAAGAAATAGCTCTCTTCCTCGACCCATTCGACCGGCGTTCCCTGCGGCCCGTAGCGGACATTGTCGGGGCGGACCTCTGTCTCTTCCTCGCCGTAATAGGCTTCGTCGCGCACCGAGTACCAGCCGGCATAGCCGCCCTTGTAGATGTCGCCATTGGCGGCCATCGCCTTCCAGATCGCCTGCGAGGCCGCATAGTGACGTTCTTCGGTGGTGCGGATGAAATCGTCGTTTGAGGCGTTGAGTGCAATCGCCATGCGCTGGAAATCGGCCGAGTTGCGGTCGGCCAGTTCGCGCGCCGAAATGCCTTCCCGCTTCGCCGTCTGCAGCATCTTGATGCCGTGCTCGTCAGTGCCGGTAAGGAAGAAAACCTGCTTGCCGTCAAGCCGCTGGAAGCGCGCGAGCGCGTCTGTGGCGATCAACTCGTAGGCATGGCCGATATGTGGCTTGCCGTTCGGATAGGAAATCGCGGTCGTGATGTAGAATGTGTCGCGTGACATGAATGAACCGTCATGAATGTCTGAATGGAAGGCGTGGCGGTGGATATCGCATCAGGGCGGCGATTGCCATCCCGAGGCCGGAAACCCCGTCACATTCGCATTGCAGAAATCAGGCGGTCGATCATGGTCAGGGCGTGCTGCTTCTTGTCGAGATTGTAGGTGTCGGTCTCAGATATAGCGTCCAGCGCTTCATGCCAAGTGTCCGACAGCGTTTTGGCCCTGGCGAGATCGCCTGCCAATGCCGCCTGGCTCGCGGCGTTCGACAGCAGTTCCAGCGCCCGGCGGTTGAAGATGTCGAACTGGATCGCCTGGTCGCGGCCGGCAACAGCCTCGGCAAGGCGAAACGCACCGCCGACATCGCTCTTTCTTGCCGCCACCAGGGCGTCGAGCGTCTCGGCGATTTCCAACCCGCCATATTGCGTCAACAGGATCGCACTGCGCGCGCTGCCCCCTGCCCGCTCGGCCAGTGCCGCCCGCGCGGCCGGGTCGACCGGCGGCGGCGGTTCGGCCGTTTCCAGCACGGCCATCAGGTCGTCTGCACCGAGCGGCGTCAACCGCACCACCTGGCAGCGCGACCGGATCGTCGGCAGCAGGCTGCCCGGCGCATGGACGATGAGAATGAACAGGGTTCGTGCCGGCGGCTCCTCGAGATTCTTCAGCAAGGCATTGGCGGCATTGGTGTTCATGTCGTCGGCCGGATCGACGATGACGACCCGGTAGCTGCCGTCATGCGAAGTCAGCGACAGGAAACGGCTGACCTTGCGGATCTCGTCGACGGTGACCACCGTCTTGAAGCTCTTGGTCTTGTCGTTCGCCGGGCGGGTCAGATGCAGTACGGAAGGGTGCGCCCCGGTGGCGATCTGGCGAAACAACGACGAGGCCGGATCTGGAACGGCAAGGCTTTCCGGCGCTTGCTCGAAGGCCGGGTGCTTCAACAGATGATGCGCAAGATGGAAAGCGAGCGTCGCCTTGCCGATGCCGACCGGTCCGGCGAAGATCAGCGCATGCGGCAGCTTGCCGGAACGATAGGCAGCGGTCAGCATGTTCGCCGCCTGTGCGTGTCCTACCAGGCGTGGCGTTTCGGATGGCTCGGGCACGCCGTCCAGCGTGTCGTGCTGCTCCGGTGCGATGCGTTCGAAGATCATGCCGGTGTCACCTGCCTGTCGCGCGCCGGCGCTCTTGCCTCGAGCGCCGCGAACACAGCGGCGGTGACGACATTCTCCACCGTATCGGGATCGGCGGATGCGTCGACGACGATGCAGCGTTGCGGCTCGGCCGCCGCAATTGCCAGAAATGCCGCCCGGCGGGCCTGATGGATGGCCAGCGTCTCCTTTTCGAAGCGGTCGGCTGCCGCTTCGGCGCCGCGGCGCACCGTGGCGCGCCTGAGGCCCTCGGCCGGGTCTATGTCGAAGATCAGCGTCATGTCTGGCATCATGCCATTGATGGCGACCTCCTCCAGCCTGTCCATGAACGCCTGATCGATGCCTCCGGTGACACCCTGGTAGACACGTGAAGAATCCAGGAAGCGATCACAAAGCACGATAGAGCCACGCTCGACCGCCGGCCGGATGACCTGCTCGACATGGTCGGAGCGCGCGGCGGCGAAAAGCAGCGCTTCCATCTTTGGCCCGAACGGTTCGGCGGCGCCCGAAAGCAGCACGTGCCTGACCGCTTCGGCACCTGGCGAGCCGCCAGGCTCGCGGGTGAGGAGGACATCATATTTCTTGGCGCGCATCTTGCTCGCCAGCCGCTCGATCTGCGTCGACTTGCCTGCCCCCTCGCCGCCTTCGAAGGTGATGAAAAATCCTCGCGCCAATCGAAAGGCCTTTGTCCATGCATGAGTGGATTGATTGTAACGCTCTAGATAGTCCGCGTCCGGGAAAACGTCCATGCCGTCGGTGCTATCGCAGCCAGCCGATCGCCAGTTCCTTGACGGCGTCGAGAGCGCGCTGCGGCAGCGTGCCGACACCGATCGACTCGGCGGCGAAAAGCGGCGTCTCCTGGCTGAGCGTGTCGCCGATCCAGACGCGCAGTGCGCCCACTGGCTGCCCCTCCTCCACTGGCGCGGCAACCGGGCCGGTGTAGACGATCCTGGCTGTCAGCTTGTCGCGATTGGTGATCGGCAGGAAGATTTCGATCGGCCCTTTTGCCTTCAGCATCACCCCGGATTTCGCGCCACCAAAAACCTGGGCTTCGCCGACCACCTCGTCCTTGGCGAAGATTTCGGTCTTCTCGAAAGAGCGAACACCCCAGTCGAGCAGCTTGCGCGCCTCCTCGGCGCGTTCCTTGTCGCTGGTCAGCCCGCTCATCGCCGCGATCACCCGCGTGCCGTTGTGGCTGACCGAACCGACGATGCCGAAACCTGACGACTCACTGGCGCCGACAGCCAGGCCATCGGCACCGATGTCCATCGCCAGGAGCGGATTGCGGTTCCTCTGCGAGATCTTGTTCCAGGTAAAATCCTTCTGGCCATAGTAGCGATAGAAATCCGGATAATCGCGCCACAGATGCAGGGCCAACTGCGCCAGCTCGCGCACGGTCGTCTGCTGGCCGTCGGCCGGCAGGCCGGTCGAATTGACGAAAGTCGATACCTTGAGGCCGATCTGGCGGGCGCGTTCGGTCATCTGCGCGGCGAAATTGTCCTCGGATCCGGCCATGCCTTCGGCGATGACGATGCAGCCGTCATTGGCCGCCTGCACGGTAACCCCTTGAATGAGGTCCTCGAGCCGGATCGACGACTTGAGCTTGGCAAACATCGTCGATGTTCCCGAGGGCGCACCGCCTTTGCGCCAGGCGTTCTCGCTCACCACGAAGGTGTCGTCGAACTTCAGGCGTCCGGACTTGATGGCGTTGAAAACCACTTCCATGGTCATCAGCTTGGCCATCGAGGCCGGCGGGATCGGCTTGTCGGCATCTTTGGAAAACAGCACCGTGCCGGTCTCGGCGTCGATCATGAAGACCTGCGTGGCCTTGGTCTCGAAAAGCTGCGCGTGGGCTGGAGCCAGGGAAAGCACTAGCAGGCAAAGAGCCAGAAGCCCGGCGAAAGGCTGGAGCAAGCGAAATGACATGATGTTCGACCCGTTGGCCGGAAAGTCCGGCAAGCCCGGAAAAAGTATCAGGCTTTTTCTACAACTGATCAACCGCGTAGCTGAAAATCCGAGCCGGCTTCCGTTCAGTTACGCACAGCCAGTGCATCCGGTGCGCCATGCGCCCATGCCGCTTGCAACAAATCATCCACGCTGCCGTGGCCGTCCGGATAGAGGTTCACCGAGAACCAATCCTTGCCATCGAGGTCGGAACGCTGGATTTCGGTCTTGCCAAAGGGTTCAAGCGCTGCGGCTAGGCGGCTTGCTTCTGCTGCGTCATCGAAGGAGCCGGCGGCGACATAGTCAGAAGCGGGCGATGACGACCGCGAATTTGAAGTCTTCCACGACTGCAGGATATCGGCGGGCGACATGCCGTTGTCGTCCAGCGCGGCAAAGACATCGGCGCGCCGAACGCGCTCATCCGCATAGGACAGCGAGGCCACGGCAAACGGCGATTGCGGCGGCAGATTGATCTCCGGGCGCTCCGGCACGATCGGGCCAAAATCGGGCAGCGCCAGATCGCCAAAGGCTGGCGACTGCGCCGACAGGACCGGCTCAACCGCCCCTGAATCGGTCAACTGACCGGGAAACGGTACGGCGGCGGCACCGACGGGGAGGCTTGGCGACGGGCCATTCATGGCAACCATGACGCCGGTCGGCAATCCATCCGACGGATCCGGCGCCCTGTTGCCGGGATGATAGGAAGCCATCAGATACTGGTCGTCATTGCCGTCGAGCGGCGCACGGCCGACATACTCGACCTTCACCTCGGCAGTGCCGATGTTGGCATAGTCAAGCATTTGGGCGGCGCGCTCCGACACATCGATGATGCGACCCTCGTGATAAGGGCCGCGATCGTTGACGCGCACGATGACCGAACTGCCGGTCTTGAGATTGGTGACGCGGGCATAGCTTGGCAGCGGCATGGTCGGGTGCGCCGCCGTCAGGTGCGTCATGTCGTAGACTTCGCCGTTGGCTGTAAGCCGGCCGTGGAAGGCATCGCCATACCAGGAGGCCAGGCCAACCTTGGCGTAATGCTTGTCTTCCTTGGGATAGTACCACTTGCCGCGGACCTGATAGGGCTTGCCGAGCTGGTCACGGCCGCCGCCACGTTGCAGGCCAGCCATCTTGAAGGTGACACGCGGGCTTGCCTTCACGCCGTATTCGGATTCGGAGAAATATTCCTTGGAGCGGGTCTTCTTGTAGACCATCGCTTTCGGTTCAGGCTGCGACGCGCAAGCCGCGAGCAAGGCAGCCGACATGGCGAACAACGCGACTGTAGCAGCGCGACGAAGACGCGGGTGCGTCATAGCCTGCATTTTCCTGATGTCCCCTACAGTCTCGACTGAGACGCCGCTGCTTGACTATCCGAGGAGCCAAAGCACTCACTCGACGAATACCAACGACGCCTTGAACCCCGATCCTTTGTGCGCAGGAATTGTTTATCACCGTATTAATCGATTGTGGCCGGAACCGGGCAAGATTGTGGCGCCTCCACTGCGTTGAGCGCCCTGGGGAGGAACGGCTTTTCCGTTCGACTGCGTCATGTCGTTCCACATGCTGCGCAACCCGGGTCCACCTTCCATCGGGTCTGCCAGTTGGCAAGGCTTTGTCGAGCACGAAAGGCGTGATCATGAGCCGTCGGCATACCGGTTGAGAATCAACCTCATCAGCCCGAATTGCTGAACTGATCGAACGCTTCTATTGCGTGGCCCGCGTACATGACTGACGGCCCTGCGCCCATGTAGATCGCCATACCAAGGGTCTCAAGGACCTCTTCGCGGCTTGCGCCTCTGTCGAAGGCAGCCTTGGCGTGAAAGCCGATACAGTCATCGCAGCGCATCGCGACACTGATGGCAAGGGCGATCAACTCCTTGGTCTTGACGTCCAGTGCATCGGCCTTCAGCGCTGCCTGTGCGATGGCAGAGAATCCCTTCATCACCTCAGGCGTCCCGCCACGCAGTTCGCGCAGCCCGCCCGACAACTCGTTCGTGAACGCCTTCCAGTCTAGGTTCATTTCAAAATCCCCAGGCATTTCAATCTGTTGAACTCAAAGGCTTTCGATCACGCCCCGGAGCATGGTGCGCACCTGCTCGGCCGGGCCGTGCAACGCCGTGTTCTCGATCGCAGCCATCGAGGCAACCGGGTCGATCGCCGCGACTTCCACCTGCCCTTCGCCCAGTTCCTGAACGATGACGTTACAAGGCAGCATGGTACCAACCTTGTCCTCGATCGACAGCGCCTCAAGCGCCATTTTGGGATTGCAGGCTCCAAGAATACGATAGTTGCGGTAGTCGATCCCTAGCTTCTTCTTGAACGTCTCCTTGACGTCGATCTCGGTAATGATGCCGAAGCCGGCATCCTTCAGAACGGCCGTCGTGTGTTCGACCGCCGCATCGAAGCTGGTGTCCAACGTCTTGGAAAAATAGTAGCTCATGATCTTGTCCTTGCTGGTTCAGGCGGGAACCGAGGTTGGTTCGTCGGTCGTTTTGGGCTGGTACGCGTGCCGGGACGATCATGCGGCTCTCGACCTGGCCGTACACGGCCTTAATCTCGGTGATGGTGGCGGTCTTGACCGTGAAATCCCCGGCAAGAGCTCCACCGCTCGCGAACCGAGTGATGGGCTTGCAATTAACATTCAAAGATTTTAAATTCAAGAGTATGAATGTAAAGCAGATGATCCCGGCTTCGGGAAAGGCAGCGGACCTGCTCAGGAGCCTGTCCCATCCGCAACGGCTTCTGGTCCTTTGCGCGTTGGGGAAAGATGAGCGCTCCGTCGCGGAACTGCGCGAGTTGCTGGGCATCGATCAAGTGCCGATGTCACAGCAACTCATGCGGTTGCGTGCTGACGGTTTGGTTGAGTCGCGCCGCGATGGCACGACCGTCTACTACCGCATCACGCGGCCAGAAGTGCTTACGGTCGTCGAAGCGCTTCACTCGGCTTTCTGCCCCCGACGATAAGCGAGGCGATAGACGCTCGCTGTCGCTCGCTTGGTCAAATTGAGCAAGAGGCTTCGAAAATCTCAAAGGCGGAACAGCATGCCGCCTCCGGAAAAACAGGAGAAGTGCAATGTTTGGATTTGGAGCGCGCTCGGCAGCCAAGACGCTGACACCCACGCAAGTGCGTCAGGTGGGTGACGCCGTCACGCTTGTAGATGTCAGGGAGAACGCCGAGTGGGCGTCTGGGCATATAGCCGGCGCCATGCATATTCCGTTGGGCAAGCTGCGTGACAAGATGGACCTAATTCCATCCGACAAACCCGTCGTGTTCTATTGCCACTCCGGCGGCCGGTCATCGCAAGCGATTGCCCTCGCCATGGCTGCAGGACAGCCGCACGACACGCATATGGGCGGCGGCATTAGCGCCTGGCGTGCGCAAGGTTTCCCGTTGGCGAACTGAATAGCGACGGCGCTTTCGCGCCGGCGTGTCACGGTGCTTCCAAGTGCTCAATTTGTTCTGACGGTTGCGCGCGAACCGCGCGCAACTCGTACCAGAGGGCATTCAGGATGCCGACCGTGGCGGCCAGTCCGAGGCCGAGGATCCAGGCAAAATACCACATCGTTGCGATCTCCGATCTCTGTTTCAGTACACCGATGAACCAGCCCCGCGTACCGAGGTTTCGCTGACCTTGCCCCAAAGCACGCTGTAGACCCAGGCTGTGTAGGCAAGGACCAACGGTAGGAAGATGACCGTTGCGATCAGCATGTTGCGCAGCGTCGCCCGGCTTGAGGATGCGTCGAACACGGCAAGCGAATGGCCCGGATTGCTGCTTGACGGCAGGATGATCGGAAACATCGCCAGGCCGACAGTCGCGATGATGCAGAGCACGCCAAGCTTCGATGCAAGGAAGGTGAGGCCTTCGCGACGCGCACGGAAACCGGCCGCGGCGACCAGCGGCGCCACGATGCCGAGCGCCGGCACCAGGCAAAGGACCGGCGTGGCATTGAAGTTGCGCAGCCACGCGCTCGAATTCGCGATCACCGTCTTGCCGAGCGGATTGGACGGACCATCCCAGACGATGGCGCTGGTCACCTCATAGCCGCCGAGCAACCCGAGCCAGACGAGCACCCCGCCGCCGGCAAACAGGGCAGCGGTGGCAAGCGCGGCCTTGCCGCCGATGACACGGGCGCGGTCAGCCACCGGCCCTTCCGCCTTGAATGTCAGCCAGGCCGCGCCGTGCATGACAAGCATGGTCAGCGAAACCAGGCCGCAATAAAGCGCCACCGGATTGAGCAGGCCGAACAGGGTGCCCTCATAGAATGGCCGCAGGTCGGTGGAGAAGTGGAACGGCACGCCTCTCAGCGCATTGCCCACCGCCACCCCGAAGATGAGCGCCGGCACGGCGCCGCCGATGAACAGCGCCCAGTCCCAGTTCGATCGCCAGCGGGGATCCTCCCGCTTGGAGCGGTATTTGAAGCCGACCGGCCGCAGGATCAGCGCGAACAATACCAGGAACATGGCGAGGTAGAAGCCCGAGAAGCTCAATGCGTAGAGCGCCGGCCAAGCAGCGAAGATGGCGCCGCCGCCCAGGATAAACCAGACCTGGTTGCCTTCCCAGACCGGTCCGACAGTGTTGATGGCAACGCGCCGCTCGATATCGGTTTTTGCGACGAAGGGCAGCAGCGCCCCCACGCCCATGTCAAAGCCGTCGGTCACCGCGAAGCCCATCAAAAGAACGCCAAGCAGCACCCACCATGTGATCCGCAGCGTTTCGTAATCAAAGAGGAAATCGATCATCGTCGTTGTTCCTTGCAGGTCCCGGTTTACTGGGCGGCGACCAGATGGATTTTTGTGCCTTCGCCGACGGGAGGCGTGATATCTGTGCCGACAGTCGGCCCTTTCGCTATCGCCTGCAGCATCAGCTTCACCTCGATCACGGCCAGCACGCCATAGACGAGGGTGAAGCCCAGGATGGTAATCACAAGGTCGGGAATGCCGAGCTCGGACGTCGCCAGGAAGGTCGGCAGCATGCCCTCGATGATCCAGGGCTGGCGGCCGAATTCGGAGACGAACCAACCGAGCTCCACGGCAAGCCATGGCAATGGCATCGCGATCAGCGCCATGCGGAACAGCCAGCGCGGAGCCGGCGTCTCGCGCATCGTGTGCCAAAGCGAGATCGCGAAGACGGCAAGCAGCAGGAAGGCGCACAACACCATGATCCGGAAGGTGAAGAAGATCGCCGGCACTTCCGGAACGGTCGACCATGCTGCCTGCTTGACCTGATCGTCAGTGGCCTGGCGCGGATCATCGATATAGCGCTTCAGCAGCAGGGCGTAGCCAAGATCCCTGCTTGTCGCGTCGAAGCTGGCGCGTGCCGCCGCGTCGCCATGGTTGACCTTGAGCTTTTCCAGGGCGTCGTAGGCTGTCAGCCCGTTGCGGATCCGCCCCTCGGCCCTCTGGACGAGTTCGAAGATGCCGGGAATCTCCTTGTCGATCGAACGGGTGCCGATAAGGCCCATGACCCAAGGGATATGCACGGCGAAATAGGTCGTGCGATCGCTCATGCTGGGAAAGCCGAACGCGGTGAAGGAGGCGGGAGCCGGCTCGGTCTCCCACATCGCCTCCATGGCGGCGAGCTTCATCTTCTGGTTGTCGGTGATGTCGTAGCCGCTCTCGTCACCGAGTACGATGACCGACAGCGACGAGGCGATGCCGAAGGCCGAGGCGATGACGAAAGAGCGCTTGGCGAGATCGATATGCCGCCCGCGCAGCATATAGAAGGCCGAGACACCGAGTACGAAAACGGCGCCGCAGACATAGCCCGCCGAAACGGTGTGGACGAACTTCGCCTGCGCCACCGGATTGAAGATGACGGCCATGAAGTCCGTCACTTCCATGCGCATCGTGTCCGGATTGAAGGCCGAGCCGACAGGATTCTGCATCCAGCCATTGGCGATCAGGATCCATAGCGCCGAAAAATTGGTGCCCAGCGCGACAAGCCAGGTGACCACGAGATGCGCGCGCGCCGAGAGCTTTTCCCAGCCGAAGAAGAACAGCCCGACGAAGGTCGCCTCCAGGAAGAACGCCATCAGGCCCTCGATCGCGAGAGGGGCGCCGAACACGTCTCCGACATAGTGCGAATAATAGGCCCAGTTCATGCCGAACTGGAATTCCATGGTGATGCCCGTGGCGACACCGAGGGCGAAATTGATGCCGAACAGCACGCCCCAGAATTTGACCATGTCGCGCCAGATCGTGCGGCCAGTCATGACGTAGACCGTCTCCATCATCGCAAGCATGATGGAGAGACCCAGTGTCAGCGGGACGAACAGGAAGTGGTACATCGCAGTCAGCGCAAATTGCAGCCGCGACAACTCCACAAGCAGTGGGTTGGTCATGGGAGAACTCCGTTAAGCGTCTCCTTCGATAGCGTGTTCGGCGGTCGCGCCTTTTGATGTGCGTCAATTCACTGATGGCCCCGGCATGAGATTGAACTGTCATGCTCGAAACTGTCCTGAAACACCGCGGCAAACGCCCAACGGAGGCAAATTCGCCGGAAGCGGCCAAGCCAGGGGCGTCTGCCCCCGGCAAGACACTTTGCGTTGCCCGCGGCCTTGCCGCCCCCGGCTTGCGTTCCGCCCTTGCATTGCAAGCGGCGCGCGCGGTGCTGCGGCTTGCCTTCACAGGTCTGGCGGCAATGTTCGTGGGCCGCATGATCTCGGGAAATGCAAGCTGGCTGCTGCTTGGCGCGGCGCTGATCAGCCTGATTCTCGGCTCTGTCGTCGGCCTGGCGGCCGACCGAGCCGTCGCCAATACGGAACTGAAGGTCGCCAACGGCCTGCTCGAGTCGGTGCGTCGCGCCCTCGCCGCGGCTCTTCCCGTCGACATCCAGGCGATGCCGCTCGGAACATTGATCGCTGGACTGCAACGCTATCCGCAAGCCGTGGCCGGCCTGGCGGTCGGGCATCGCCTCGCGTCGACCATGCTGGGGCTGGGCCCCCTGCTTGCCGCAACCGTTATTGTCGCCGTTTCGTGGGAGGCGGCATTGGCGCTCGTCGTGCTGACTCCGGTGATGATCGTCTTTTTCGCTCTGATTGGCGGCGCGATCCGTAGCGGAGCCGAGGCTCAGGAAAAAGCGTTCGGCCGTCTCGCCGCACAGTTCGCCGATCGCATCCGCACCTTGCCGACCATTCTTGGAAACCACGCGATGAGCCGGGAAAGGCGCAAGCTCGCGGTGCGGCTGGATACCTATGCCTCGGGCACTATGGGCGTGCTCAGGATCGCCTTCCTCAACGCCGGCATCATCGACTTCTTCTCGTCGCTGTCGATCGCGATGCTCGCCGTGTTTCTCGGCCTCGGCCATCTCAAGCTCGTCAACATCCCCGGCTTCGCCGACCTCCAGCTCTGGCAGAGCCTGTTCATCCTGATGATCGCGCCGGAGTATTTCGCCCCGTTCCGGCGCTACGCGGAGCAGTATCACGCCAAGGCCGAGGGCCTCGCCGCCGCCACCGCGCTCGACACGCTCGTTCTGGCCGCTCATCCGCAATCGTCGGCTTTCGAAGCCGCCATCGTGACCCGCGATCTGGCCGGCGCCGCATCGCTTCTGCCCCGGACCGGGCTGGTGGCCATCACCGGACCGAGCGGATCGGGCAAGTCGACCCTGCTGCGCCACCTCGCCGGGATCGGGTCCGCGCCATCTTTCGAAGCGGATCTCGACTCCCGCCCAGGCATCGCTTGGTGCTCCACCGACATCTATGTGCCGGAAGGCACGCTTGGCGCTGCCATCGCCTGGCAAAACGGCCCATGTTGCCGGACCCGGCTGTTGCTTGCTGCGGGCAATGTCGGTCTTCTCGACGATGTGCTTCTGCCCGGCGGGCTCGACGCGCTGATCCAGGCCGGCGGTGAGAACCTCTCCGGCGGGCAGCGAGTGCGCATCGGCCTGGCGCGTGCGCTGATCTCGGGCCGATCCATCTTTGCCGACGAGCCGACCGCCAAGCTTGATCCCGGCAACGCCGCGATGGTTCGTCGTGCGCTTGCGGATGCGGCGTGCAGCCGGCTCGTCCTGGTGGCAACGCATGACAGAAGCCTGGCCATGCTTGCCGGCACAACCATAGACCTCGGCGCGGACAACCGGCAGGCACGGGAGAAAGTCGCATGAATGCCGTCGCGTCCTCGATCGCCGCGCAGACGCGGATCGGTCCACCGCAAGAGCCAGTCCGAAACAGGGCACCGTGGCGCCTCGCCCTTGTTCTGGCATTCGCCGCCCTGGCGGGCGGAATCCTGCTGACCGGCGTGTCTGTGTGGTTTCTCGGCGCGGTCGCCCTGGCGGGCCTGACGCCCGCCGCGTTGACGTTCAACTTCCATGTCCCCGCCGCATTGATACGCCTGTTCGCACTGACACGGACGGCGGCCAAATATGGCGAGCGCGTTGTCGGCCACCGGGCGGCCCTCACCGATCAGGTCCGGCGCCGCTCGACGCTGTTCGCCGCGATGGCGGCGGCTCCCTCGGTGCGCAAGGCCGGCTGGCAGCTTGGCAACCAGGATCGCCTTGCCGACTATCTCGACGACGTCGAGGACGTGGACTATGCGCGACTGCGCGTCAGCCTGCCGTCAGCGACCCTTGGCGTCGCCATTCTCTTGCTTGTCGCAGCGACCCTGTTGATAGCGCCGCTGGCAGTCGTGCCGATCCTGCTGCTCATCTCGGTCAACATCGTCGGGGCCTATTTCCTGGCAAACCGAGCCGACGCCGATCTGGCGGCCATGCGCGAAGGCCGGCAACAGGCCTCCCGCCTGCTTGGCGCCGCGATACAGGCCGTGGTGCCATTGCAGGGCGAACGCCGCTGGGGTCCCATGCTTGAAGCGCCGTTCGATGGCTACGCCAATGCCCAGACGCGTGCATTGGTGCTTCGCCACAGGCAGGCCTTGTTCGATACGTTGGCCAACTGCCTGGCGCCATGCGCCATGCTGAGCGTCCTGGTGTCCGCCTGGTTGTCGGGCCTGCGCGGCGAGGCCCTTTTGGTGCCCGCCCTGCTGGGCTTCGCCTGGCTGGCCGTTGGGGAATCCGTACTGGGCGCATCGAAGATCGTCGTCGCCTTCGCGCGCGAGAAGAAAGCCCGGTCGACCCTGGCCAAATGGAATACCCCGGACGGCGTGTCACGCAAGCATGTCCCGGAGCGGATCTCCTCGTTGACGCTAGACCGGTTGCCACGCCACGCCCCGGATGGCCGGCTGATCGGAAGGCCGGTCAGCGCGACCTTCGAGGCAGGCAGGCCAACGGTCCTGCATGGCGCCAGCGGCTGCGGCAAGACCTCCTTGTTGAAGCAGATCGCCGGCTGGCTGGACGTCGGTGATGGATGCGTCTTGAGCGACGGCATCGGTCTCGGAGTGGATGCGCGTCGCGCCATCAGTTGCGTTTGCCCCCACGATGCGACGGTTCTCGCCGACACCGTGCGCGAGAACCTGTTTGCCCCGCACGCCAGTGACGACGAATTGTGGAGTGCATTGAGCAGCGTGGAACTTCAGGACCGGATAAGGGCGGCGGGCGGCCTGGACGGCTGGATCACGCAGGATGTGCTGTCGCTCGGCGAGGCGCAAAGGCTGAACCTCGCCCGTGCATGGCTTTCCAACCGGCCTGTCGTGCTTCTGGACGAGCCGAGCGAACATCTCGATACCGAACAGGGCAAGCGCATTCTCGATGCGCTACTGCACCGGCTGCGGCAACGGATCGTCATCCTGTCGAGCCATGACGAGCTGGCACCGAAAGGGACCACGGCGGTTCGACTGCAATGAAGCGGCAGGGAACGATTTTCCGAAGTCGCGATAGTTGAAAGCACTGGCGCAAGGCCAGTTCGCGGGCCGGCCTTGGAGCGGGTCTTTTTCTTGTGCCCGGCGCCCTCCATCTTTGTGGTAACTCCCGACTTGCAAGGGCGGTCGCGTGCAAACTGTTCGTGACGGGTCAGATTGAAGCACTGAGAAGGCGAAACCATGAGCGGTCCGATCGTGCTGACGTTCAACCCCGGCTCCTCCACCATCAAGCTTGCCTTGTTCACGATCGGCACGCACGGGCCGCGGCCACTGGCCAGGGGAGTCGTCGATCTGCGGCACCTGCCCCTGACGCTGCGCGTCGAGGAGGAAACCAGCGCATTCAACGTCGTGTTGAAGGCTACGGTGAGCGACGATCTCCACGCTTTGATCGACGAAATTCTGGCGTGGATCGAGAACCACTTCTCCGTGAACGAACTTTGCGCGGTCGGCCATCGGGTGGTGCATGGCGGCGACCGTTTTGCCGGACCGGCATTGGTCAGCGAAGACGTGTTGGCCGCGATCGAAGCTTTGGTGCCGTTGGCTCCGCTCCACCAGCCTCAAAGCATTCGCCTGATCCGCGCCGTCGGCCATTTGCGGCCGGGACTACGCCAGGTCGCGTCCTTCGACACCGCCTTCCATCGCAGCCAGAGCGATCTGGTTCGCCGCTTTGCTCTGCCGCGCGAGCTGTTCGACCAGGGCATCAAGCACTACGGCTTCCATGGCCTCTCCTACAAATTCATCGCTTCCAGGATACAGGAGCTTGCACCCGATACAGCCGCCGGACGCATCATCGTTGCCCATCTCGGCAGCGGCGCGAGCCTGTGTGGGCTCGCCGCGGGCGTCAGCCGCGACACCAGCATGAGTTTTTCGACGCTCGACGGCATTCCGATGGCAACGCGCTGCGGCGCACTGGACCCTGGCGTCATCATCCATCTCCTGAAGCAGCGCGGTCTGAGCGTCGCGGATATCGAGGACATGCTCTATCACCGTTCCGGCCTGCTGGGCATTTCGGGCATCAGCGCCGACAGCCGCGATCTGATCTCCAGCAGGGATCCGAAAGCACGCGAAGCGCTTGAACTATTCGCCTTTCGCATTGCGCGGGAAACGGCGGCCATCGCCGTAGCGCTGGGCGGACTCGACGGCATCGTCTTCACCGCCGGCATCGGCGAGCATCAGCCGGAAATCCGTGCAGCCATATGCAAGCACCTCGGATGGCTCGGCGTGGTCGTCGATGCCGCGGCGAATGCGCGGAACGCCACGCGGATCGAGGCAGCCGACAGCAAGGTCGTCGTCATGGTCGTCCCAACCGATGAGGAACTGGTGATCGCGCAGGAGGCCCTGTCCATCATCTGAGGCCGACACTCTCCCGACCGCGCGCCACACGGTTTGGGCCGGCGGACGCAACCTATTGGAGCGCGGACGCTTGTTGTTGATCGGGATCAATGTGAAGGGATCATGCCCACCGCAAGGTCGATCCGATCGAGCCGGTCGGCGACGCGAACTGAACCGGCGGCGCACGCAATTGACAACCAGAGACGGGGAACATTTCCCATGGACGCGATGAAACGGGACGCGGTGCCGACAGGACAGGTCCTGCCGCCGGATCAATTGAAGCTCATGCACGCATGGTGGCGCGCGGCGAATTATCTGTCCGTCGGTCAGGTTTATCTGCTTGCCAATCCCCTCTTGCGAGAACCACTCAAGATCGAGCACGTCAAGCCGCGCCTTCTCGGCCACTGGGGCACCACGCCCGGATTGAACTTTGTCTACGTGCATCTCAATCGCATCATCCGGACCAAGGGCACCAATGTGCTTTTCGTTGCCGGCCCGGGGCACGGGGCTCCGGGTGTCGTGGCCAATACCTATCTGGAAGGCACCTATAGCGAGCTCTATCCCGACATATCTCGCGATGAGGAAGGCCTCTGTCGGCTGTTTCGCCAGTTCTCCTTCCCTGGTGGCATACCGAGCCATGCAGCGCCGGAAACACCCGGCTCGATTCACGAGGGTGGCGAACTCGGCTATTCGCTGGCGCATGCCTACGGCGCGGTGCTCGACAATCCCGACCTCGTCGTGGCGTGCGTGGTCGGCGACGGGGAAGCCGAAACCGGCCCGCTGGCGGCGTCATGGCACGCCAACAAGTTTCTCAATCCCGGGGCCGATGGCGCCGTTCTGCCGATCCTGCATCTGAACGGCTACAAGATCGCGAACCCCACGGTGCTGGCGCGCATCCCGCCCGAGGAACTGGAGGCGCTGTTGCGCGGCTACGGCTATGCGCCCCTGTTCGTGGAAGGCGATGAGCCCGAGATAATGCATCAGGAAATGGCCGGTGCGCTGGAAGAGGCTTTCGCACGCATCGAGGCTATTCAATCGGCCGCGCGCGGAGACGGCCAGGCCCAGCGGCCTCAATGGCCGATGATCGTGCTGCGCAGTCCAAAGGGCTGGACCGGCCCGAAGACGGTCGATGGGCTCAAGACCGAGGGTTTCTGGCGCTCGCATCAGGTGCCCTTCAGCGATATGACCAAGCCCGGTCATCTGCAGCTTCTGGACGATTGGTTGCGAAGCTACAAGCCCGAAGAACTGTTCGATGAAGCGGGCGCTCTACGTGCCGAGATCGCCGCGCTCGCCCCAGCGGGCGAACAGCGCATGAGCGCCAATCCACATGCCAATGGCGGAGCGCTGATGCGTCCGCTGCGGCTGCCCGGATTCGAGTCCTACGCCATTCCGGTCGCGCACCCCGGAGAAGCCAATGCGGAGGCGACCCGGATCATGGGCACGTTCCTGCGCGACGTGATGCGGGAGAACGAGGCAAGCCGGAACTTTCGCGTATTCGGTCCGGACGAGACCGCGTCAAACCGGCTTCAGGCGCTGTTCGAGGTCACGAACAGGGCTTGGGATGCACGGACCATTCCCGAAGACGACCATCTGGCGCCGGCTGGCCGCGTGATGGAAATCCTCAGCGAGCATCTGTGCCAGGGCTGGCTCGAGGGCTACCTGCTGACTGGCCGTCACGGCCTGCTTTCCTGTTACGAAGCGTTTATCCACATCGTCGATTCCATGTTCAATCAGCACGCGAAGTGGCTCAAGACTTCGCAGGACGTTGCCTGGCGGCGCCCGATTGCATCGCTGAACTATCTCCTGACATCCCATGTCTGGCAGCAGGACCACAACGGTTTCAGCCATCAGGATCCCGGCTTCATCGACCATGTCGCGAACAAGAAGGCCGATATCGTCCGCATCTACCTGCCGCCGGACGCCAACACGCTGCTTTACGTCACGGATCACTGCCTCCGAAGCTGGGGGCGGATCAATGTCATCGTCGCGGGAAAGGCCCCTGCCCCACAATGGCTCGACATGGACGCGGCGATCAAACACTGCACCCAGGGCGTCGGCATATGGGAATGGGCCAGCAACGACCGGGGCGGTGAGCCCGATGTCGTTCTGGCCTGCGCCGGCGATGTGCCCACCCTCGAGACCCTCGCGGCGGTGGACCTGCTGCGCCACTACCTTCCGGAATTGAAGGTGCGGGTGGTCAACGTGGTGGATTTGATGACGCTGCAGCCAAACACGGCTCATCCGCACGGCTTGAGCGATGGTGACTTCGACGCGCTGTTCACGAAGGACAAGCCCGTGGTCTTCGCCTATCACGGCTATCCGACGCTCATCCACCGGCTGGCCTACAAGCGCACCAACCACCATAACATCCATGTGCGCGGCTATCAGGAGGAAGGGTCGACGACAACCACGTTCGACATGGTGGTTCGCAACAAGCTTGACCGCTTCCATCTCGCGGCCGACGTCATCGACCTCGTGCCAGGGCTCGGCGCAAGCGCCGTCTACGTCAAGCAGGCCATGCGCGACAAACTCGTCGAACACGAACGCTACATTCGCGCCCACGGCATCGACATGCCCGAGATCCGCGAATGGCGCTGGACCGTCGGGGCTTGAACAGGGCAAAGCCATTCAATTTCGGCCGGCCGAGGAACGAAATCCTTGCCGGTTAGTCCCTCGCACCTCTCGATGAACTGACGCTGGCCACGCGAACCACGTCCTGCAAACCCGACATGCAACCGTTGCAGGGTACCGCACCTCTCAACTGGTGATGCGGATCGCTGAAGCTCCAATCTGTTTCTTCCATCAAATGGCAGTACGCCGTGGGCGTGCAGTTGTTGCAATGCCGTCCACACTTGGCAATCAACCATCAGCCGAGAAAGCGCTTTGCCAACATGGGCTTACTGGAGGGGCCAGCAGATGCCAACGCGCATCTGCGCGGATGTTCTTAGTCGCCATTCCGTTCTGGATCACACCTGGGCGCTGCCCGTCGCCATCAGGGTGATTGTGGCAGTCTGTTACCCGTCGGCGTCTTGTTGGATCGCGGTCGATGGGAATGATGCTTTTCGTGATCGAAGAACCAGCGCTTGGTTACCTCCGAGGCCAACAGATAGAGCGCGGTGATGGCGACGAGCCCGACAAGCACGGGCAGCGGCAGCGGCACGAAGCCGAAATACGCGGCGAAGGGCACGTAGGGTATGACGATCGCGACAATCGCGACAGCCAGCGTAAGCCCGGCAAGCAGCGGGCTGGGACGGCTCGCCCAGAACGCCTTGTGGGTGCGCACGATAAGCACGATCGCCAGCTGGGTCGTGAGTGACTCGACGAACCACGCGGTCTGGAACATGGCGGGCGCTGCATGGGCGATAAACAACAGGAACGCGAAGGTCGCAAAGTCAAACAGGGAACTGATCGGCCCAAAGCTGAGCATAAACCTCCGCACCGAGCCGATGTCCCAGCGGCGCGGTCGGTGCAGCTGCTCCGCATCGACATTGTCAGTGGCGATCGCCAGCGAGGGAATGCTGGACAGCAGGTTGTTGAGCAGGATCTGCGTTGCCAGTAGTGGCAGGAACGGCAGGAACAGCGAAGCGACGGCCATGCTGATCATGTTGCCGAAATTGGCGCTGGTCGTGATGGAGATGTATTTCATCGTGTTGGCGAAGGTCTTGCGACCGTCGTCGACGCCGCGCACGAGTACGCCCAGATCCTGTTTGAGAAGGATGATATCGGCAGCCTCGCGGGCGACATCGACCGCGGTGTCGACCGAGATACCGATATCAGCTTCGTGCAGGGCGGGCGCATCGTTGATGCCGTCTCCCATATAGCCGACGACATGGCCTCGGCTCCGGAATGCCTCGACAATGCGTTCTTTTTGATTGGGGTCGATTTCGACAAACAGGTCGGTGTGTTGCACGGCTGCGAAGAGAGCGCTTTTTGTCAGCTTCGACAGATCCTCGCCAGTCATGATCCTCTCGGCGCGCAAGCCAACCGCCGTGGCGAGATGCGCGGTGACATAGCGGTTGTCGCCCGAAATGACCTTTACGGCGATGCCCCTGTGGGCAAGCGCGGAAAGCGCCTGCTTGATCCCCTGCTTCGGCGGATCGAGGAAAAGCAGGAAACCGGCGAAGGCGAGATCGGTCTCGTCCTTCCTGGAAAGGGCCTCCCGGCTTTCGAAACGACGGATAGCCATACCCAGGACCCGATAGCCGTCCGCGCTCCAGCGTCTGAATTTCTCGTCGATCGCGGCACGATGCGTGTCCCCCAGGGGTTCCAGCCCATTCGCAGTTCGAACGAACCTGCAGACTTCGAGGACATTTTGCACTGCACCCTTGGTGATCAGGAGGTCGTCTTCGGCACCGTTGTGGTGGACAACCACCGACAGCCGCTTGCGGATGAAATCGTACGGAATCTCATCGACTTTCGTGAAGGACCTTAATGTTGCACCGTCGTCGCCCTGGGCACTGGCTATCGCTTCGTCCAGTGGGTTCTTCAACCCGGTCTGCATGGTGGCGTTGAGCCGTGCCCAGAGCAGGATATCCGTCGATGGATTGCCATCGACGTCGAGCCACCCATCGAGGTGGATGACACCTTCGGTCAGCGTTCCCGTCTTGTCTGTGCAAAGCAGGTCCATGCTGCCCAAATTTTCGATGGCATCGAGCCGGCGCACGATGACGCCGTTGGCCGCCATGGCGCGGGCACCCCGAGCCAGCGTCACGCTGATGATGGCTGGAAGCAGTTCCGGCGTGAGACCCACCGCCAGCGCCAGCGAGAACAGCATCGATTCAATCAGCGGCCGATGGAGCAGCAGATTGGCGAAGAACACGATGATGACGATCACCAGCATGATCTCCGTCATCAGGTAGCCAAAGCGTCTGATGCCCCTGGCAAACCCCGTTTCAGGGATACGTCGCTCGAGGGCCGCGGCGATAGACGCGAACTCGGTGCGTTCACCGGTCGCCGCCGCCACCACGGTCGCGGTGCCGCTGCGGACCGACGTGCCGGTGAAGACGGCGTTGCTGCGCTGCGCGACGGAAGCTTCTGGTGCCGATCGGCCCGGTGTTTTCACAACCGGAAACGTCTCGCCGGTCAGCACCGCCTCGCTGACATTGAAATCACGCGCATCCAGAATGACACCGTCCGCGGGAATGAGGTTTCCGGCCGAGAGCCGGATCACGTCGCCAGGCACGATGTCTTCGGCATTGATGGCGCATTCGGCACCGTCGCGCAGGACAATAGCCTTGTGTGAAACACGCTGTTTCAGTGCTTCTGTCGCTCGCGACGCGCCGTATTCCTGGGTGAAGCTCAGGACGCAGCTCGCCAGCACGATCGCGCCGATGATCACGGCCTCCTGGCCCTCACCAACGAAAGCCGACACGCCGGCCGCAAAAATGAGGATCAGGACCAGTGGACTGCGGAACTGCCCCACGAATATGGTCAAAGCCGACGTGCCGGACCGCGCCTCCGGCGTGTTTCGGCCGTATTTTGCAAGCCTGGATGCGGCCTCGGAGGTGGCAAGCCCCGAGCCCGATGTCTTGAGACGTTTCAGGAGGTCATTGGCCTCGATCGACCAATAGGCATCTTCGTCAGGAATGCCCGCCGATGCAGGGACGGGTTGCATCGCAATTCCTGTTTGCCCGTCCTGTCGCGGTGGCTGTTCAACATCGCCCGGCACAGTGTGAGACACCATCAATGCGACACGAAGCGGTTGATGCCGCTTTCCTCGACCAGAGAGCGCGTGACGCAGCCAAAGGCCGCCATATCGACGTCGGCGGCGACATGCGCGCCGCGTGCAAGAGCGGCGTCGGTTCCTGATCCGACCCGTGTGACGAGCGCGGTCCTATCCTTGAAATCCTTCATGATCTCGCTCCGTGGAGGAGTTGCCATTCTAGGCCCGCTGCGAGATGGGGACTTGATCGCCATCAAATGTGCCGCTCGATTGCCCGAACACCAGTCAGGTGCGGCCTTGCGCCTGGTCGGTGGCTTCGGTCACGGCTGCTGCACACTGGCTATGTAGGCGATGATCGCATCGATCTGGTCGGGGCTGGCGACCCATTCAGGCATGTCGGGATGACCGGTCGAAATGCCTTCTGCGAGGGCCTCCTCCAAATCCGTCAGCGGATAGCGCTTTGACAGGGTGCGAAAGGCGGGAGCGTCCGGATGGCTGCTCTTGTCGGTTTTTCCAATGGCGTGGCAGCGGGCACAATTGAACTCCACCAAGGCCTTGCCGCGCTCCGTTATGCTGTCGGCCAGCGCCGGCAGCGCGGGCACAACCAGCGAGAGGGCGAGGACAAAGGCCCGCAAGGAATGATGTCGGACAGTGTTATCGTCGATGGAAGCATTCATTGCGGCAATCTGCGCTCATGGCCGTTCCCTGCCTTGATTTCCATCAATCGGCCTTGGAATGACATGCCGACGCAATGTCGGCGACCAGCATTCGGCGCGATGCACTTTCCCATTGGGGTGAGAGACTTCTGACATAGAGAACCAGGTTGAGATTTGATTTTCCAATAGCGGCCCGGGCAACGACCTCGTCGGGCAAAGTGCTCTGACGACCGTAGAGGCGACGGGCAGGCAGCCCGGCTTCCGGCATCACGTGATTGATCAGTTCTGTACAGTAGAGCCGTTCCGAACTTGCGTTATCGAAATGGAAATCGAAGCGCTGGCCTATATGCTCGACGAACCCGGTGATCACCTCCCTGCGCCGCCGATTGCTCGTCAGATGCGGTCGCAGGACCACCACCCGATCGGCATTGAGCACGGAACGCGCCGGCGACAGATGAATCCCGTCCTGATCGGCTTCGATCATCATCGCGCCTGCCCGTATGCGCTTCTGGTACGGCACTATGCGTGGATCATCCCAGGCGCCCATTTGGCGCAGTTCCGTCTCGGTACCGAGATAGATGGCGGTATGGCCAAAAAGCCCGGGGATGGTGTGGCCAGACATTCGGCCTTTTGAACTCAAAACAAGGATGTCGAGGGGTTTCAGCACACTCAGAATCGCCCTCTGGGCCATGCCATTGGCGAGATAACCCTGCCTCCAGACAACATGCGCAATCGTGCGCCCGACAAGCGGCGCCGCTGGCTCGACCAGATCTACCAGCCAAGCCGGATACTTCTCGGGGTTGAGACAGCACTGCGACAGGTTGCCGGCGAATGTGGCTGCGCCCATGGAAGTGGGTTTCTGCTGCTGATGGATACATCCCGCAAGCGCAATGGTCACCAGCAGCAGCACATAGCCGCGAACTGTCCTCGCAAGAGCGTCCCTCATCTCGCAGCCAATCTGGATCAGGCGTTGATTTCGTTTTTGGGGATCAGGGCTCGCCTGAAACGGCGAGCCGGCGCTGAAGAGCGCCAGCATGGCTTGCTTAGGTCAATTCAGGCCTTTCCTGCCGGGCAGGTCGAGATCCGGAGCAGTGTGTAGAGGGGACACGTTCCGAACAATCCCGTAAGCAGTGGAACCAGGCCCACGAGCAGACCATAGCGCCAGGCAGCGCCCGGATAGATGAAGAAAAGCGAAAGCAGCGCGAGGCCGACGATCACGCGCACAACGCGATCGACAAAGCCGACATTCATCTTGAGCATGCTGGTTCTCCAGGTATTTCGTGGATTTGCGGCGATCTGCCGATAATGCCATCCCAGCACTTGCCGCTCGAGAGGGCATTGATCGGCGTCAAGCCGTCTTCGCCGTATCAGGGCTCAAACACGTATGTTCCAGGAGCCGCACAGACCGGCCGGTAACGCCCGGCGCCTCCGCCTGGGGGCGGCGGCGGAATGACAGCGCCGGAATGGAGAGCCAGCCAGTCCACCCATTCCCGCCACCACGAACCATCGACGGCAGCGGCGGATGCCGACCAGGTTTCGGCATCCGGATGAGGTTGCCCGCTCACATGCCGCAGCCGCTTGTAGCTCCGGTCTGGGTGACCCGGCTCCGACACGACGCCGGCATTGTGGCCACCGCTCGTCAGGACGAAGTCGACATCCGTGTCGAGCAGGTGCGTCAGCTTGAAAACGGAACGCCACGGCGCCACGTGGTCGGTCACCGTTCCCAGTGCGAACACCGGAACCTTGATGTCCTCGACATGGACCGGCCGGCCATCGACTTGGAAACGGCCTTGCGACAGATCATTGCCGAGATAAAGCTGGCGCAGATATTCTGATTGCATCCGGTATGGCATGCGCGTTGCGTCGGCGTTCCATGTCATCAGATCCGACATAGCCGGGCGTTCGCCGAGCAGGTATTCGCGCACGATGCGTGACCATATCAAATCCTGGGAGCGCAGCATCTGAAAGGCGCCCGCCATGCGCCGCTGATCGAGAAAGCCCTCGCTCCACATTAGATCCTCGAGCATGGACACCTGGCTCTCATCGATAAACAGGCCGAGTTCGCCTGGTTCTTCGAAATCGATCTGGGCCGCTATCAGCGAAAGCGACTTCAGCCGGTCGTCGCCGTCGCGCGCCATCGCCGATGCCGCGATGGAAAGCAGCGTTCCACCCAGGCAGTAACCCACCGCGTGCACCTTTGCGCCGCTGGTGATATCGCAGACCGCATCAATTGCCGCCATGACGCCATGCCAGCGGTAATGGTCGATCGACCACTCCCGCTGTTCGCGCCCGGGATTGCGCCAGGAGATACAGAACACCGTGAAGCCCTGCGTGACCAGATAGCGGATGAGCGAATTGTGCGGTGACAGATCGAGAATGTAGTATTTCATGATCCAGGCCGGCACGATGAGGATCGGCTCGGACTTCACCGTCTCCGTGACCGGCCGGTACTGGATCAGTTCGATGAACTCATTGCGATACACGACGTCGCCGGGCGTCGCCGCCACCTCCAGGCCTGGCCGGAAATGATCCGTGCCGGCCGCCGGGCGGCCTGCCGACTGCCGGGCCAGATCGTCGGCCAGATTCGTCAGCCCGGCCCACAGGTTCGAACCGCCCTCGCCTATTGTCTTTGACAGAACCTCGGGGTTGCTGCCGATGAAATTCGACGGCGACATCATGTCGAGAAATTGCCGGCTGTAGAACTCGACCAGTCGTTCGTGCTTTGCCGAAACGCCGTGCACGTCGCTGGTCGCGTTATGCCACCATTGCTGCCATAGCAGAAAGGATTGCTGATAAGCGCTGAACGGATAAACCTGCCAGCCCGAATGGCCAAAGCGCCGGTCCTGTGGCAGGGGTGAAATGCAAGGCTGGGAAAGCCCCTTCCTTTCGACACAGCTGGCCAGGAATGTCGCCAGGCGAGCCGATTTTTCGATCGCCTTTACACAAAGCTCGTACTGCTTGCCCGGCGAGATCGCCAGATGTAGCCCCCAGTCCTGCAAGGCCTGCAGAAGGCTGATCGGTGAGATGCCGGAACTCGCCTGTGCCATCCCGGCGTGAACGAGACGGTCCACCTGGCGAAATGTGTCGTCCAGGTTCTCGGGTGCCGCATACCGCCCGGGTGCTGCATGAACGGGCTTCAATGCCACATCACCGTCCGAAGCAGCAGGAACGGAATCCGGGGATCGGCTTCGAGTTTCTCTCCGAGTCGCCATCGAACCGTCTCCAGACCCAATCAGGCAGTCGAGCCAGCCGACGCGGGACGACCAAACCGTCCCGCGAGCCGGTTGAACTTTGCGATCTACGCGACTGTTTTCGCTGCCATATCCTCGATCGCGGTCTCGGCCTCCTTGCGCACGCGCCTGGCTGTTTCCGAAGTGAGTTTCGAGGTCAGCGCCGCGACTTTGCCGGCTTCAGTGGCGTATTCCGATGTCGCGTTCTGCAGGAAGTTCGAAAAAACGTCGAATGCGTCATTGAACTCGGAACCGGCGACCAGATCTTCGGCCAGCTTAACGTCCTGCTCGTAACGATGTTTCAAAAACGCGAGCGTTTCGATCTGATAGCGCATCATCGTTTTGAAAGCGTGCGCTTGCAGGGATGCCGCAGCGAGGATCAACTTTTGGCCATTTTCCAACATCGGCAGGGGCTGCATGCCGAATTGCGACGGCTCGGAATGAGTTTGCATGATCGGTGCTCCATTGTGAGGCAGTCGCAAACAAGACGTCTGCAGGGAAACACCTACCGCCATTGGCGATGGTGTCGTTGATCAGGATCAACATGTGCACGTTTTCCGCATCGATCCACCGACTGGTCTCGAATTGAGAGAACGCGTGCCGGTGTGTTGAGAAGGCCAATTGATCCGGCGCAATGCGCGGACGTTCGCGAAGCTCGAAAATGATGCGGTTCTTCACAAGGGAGCACATCATGAGTCACATGTCCCACACCTCCTTCGCCAGCTTCACCCACGCCGCCCAGCAGGCGCAGCAATGGGTCAACGAACTTGCGACGGATCTTTGCTGGAGTGAGCCGAGCGCATATCGGCTCCTCAAGACCGTTCTCCACGCAGTGCGCGACGGGTTGTCGCCGGCCGAGATGGCCGATCTTTCGGCGCAGCTGCCGGTCTTGATCCGCGGCGTCTTTTTCGAAGGCTGGACCCCAACCGCTACCAACGCGTGCGCGCGCAAGAAGCGCGATTTCATCATCCGTGTCGAAGCCAGTTTCGGTTGCGATGACGAAATCGATTTCGATGTCGCCATCAACGCCGTGTTCAAGCTGCTCGATCGCCATGTTTCACATGGTGAGATCATCCAGGTGCGAAACGCGATGAAGAAGTCTCTTCGTGAACTCTGGCCGGTGGATTGACCGATGTTCCGCGACCGCAAGGAGGCTGGAGAAAGGCTCGGTATCGAATTGGCCAGGCTCAGCCTTTACCAACCAATCGTGCTGGCGCTGCCGCGCGGTGGGGTTCCTGTCGCCGCTGAAGTCGCCAAAGCGCTCGGAGCGCCACTCGACCTGCTCATC
Organism: Mesorhizobium sp. Mes31; assembly: GCF_024519675.1. Taxonomy (NCBI): domain Bacteria; kingdom Pseudomonadati; phylum Pseudomonadota; class Alphaproteobacteria; order Hyphomicrobiales; family Phyllobacteriaceae; genus Mesorhizobium; species Mesorhizobium sp. Mes31. Next base: position 53,844 of record NZ_JALJRL010000031.1, read on the forward strand.
GTCCGCAAGGTCGGTGCCCCGGGTAATCCGGAACTGGCCGTTGCCGCCGTCGTGGACGGCAATCCGCCTGACGTCGTGCTCAACCGGGAGATCGTCGAGGCCTATTCGCTCGACGATGCCGATCTTGCCGCGCTGGTGGCTCTCGAACGCCCCGAACTCGAACGTCGACGCATCGCCTACAAGGGCAATCGCAAGTCGTTGTCAGTCGCCGGGAAGACCGTGATCCTTGTCGACGATGGCGCCGCGACCGGCACGACGATGAAGGTTGCTATCCGCGCGCTGCGGCATCGCGCGCCCATGGAGATTGTCGTGGCTGTGCCCGTTTCTCCAGCGGATACCTTGGCCGAACTGGCTCAGGAAGCGGACCGCGTGGTATGCCTTAGCCAGCCTGGGCGGTTCCGTGCGTTGGGTTATCACTATCTGCGGTTTCCGCAGCTCTCCGACAGCGAAGTGATCGCCGTCATGGACGAAGCTGCCCAGTTGCACAAGATACGACGGCGCGACATCGCTGGCGATGGCCCGACGGCCGAGAAGAACAGGAGATCGCATTGATGCTGGTCCGTACGCT
>NZ_JALJRL010000032.1:0-38089 GCF_024519675.1 Mesorhizobium sp. Mes31
ATCACGAACTCAAATCAATGGGAATCCTGAATCCCTTAAAACGCGACACGCTTTAGGCCCAGTTCACAGAGCCCGGTGCGCGCAGCTGGAGGTTAAGCCACGCGCTTGGTCGCTCCGAGCGTGGTCCAGCACTGCTGCCACGCCAAGCATTCGCGTTGTTTTCTGAGCTTCAATGCCATCGAGCGTGTACTCGTCTCGAGCTATATACTCTGGTATGATTGCATCGCGAATAGTCCGGGACGCGATGATCCCGCTGACACAAACACGATCATGCTTCACGTACTCCGAAAGGGGAAGATCATGTTCAAAATGCCGCTTTCCATTCTAATAGCTTGCTTTTCAATGATCTCTTGCATCGCGATGGCTCAAGACATCTCCAGCGAAGAGAAACTCACTGCTGAGGATATCGCCAAGGAGGGAATCACCAAGGAAAGACTGGCCCAGGACAACAAGCTCTTCATCACCCTCGCGACAAAATTTTTGCACTGGCAAGAACCGCAGGAGCCCTTTCACATTGCCGGGCCGCTTTATTTTGTCGGCACGCGCGGCCTGAGTTCGTTCCTTTTCGTAACGTCTCAGGGCGATATTCTGCTCAACACCGGCGATACCAAATCGGGCCCGATGATCGAGGCCTCCATCAAAAAGCTTGGCTTCAAGCCCGATGACATCAAGATCATCATAAATGGTCACGGCCATTCGGATCACGCAGGCGGATTCGCCTATCTGAAGAAATTGTCCGGTGCACAACTCGCGATCATGGAGCCAGACGTGGCAATGATCGAGGATGGCGGCAAGAGCGATTTTCACTACGGCAAGGACTGGGAAGTGATGGGACAGGACCCGGTCCACGTCGATCGCGTGTTACGTGACGGCGATCGGGTCAGCCTCGGCGACGTCACTTTGACTGGATACAACACGCCCGGACATACCCGGGGATCGACGACTTGGATCACGCACGTCACAGAAGCAGGCAAGACTTATGAGGTTGTTTTTCCCGACGGAGGAGGCTTCAACCCAGGCTATCGTCTAGTCGGTCCGAAGGCCGATTACCCGGGAATTGCCGATGATTTCCGCCGCACGCATCATTTTCACGAGATGCTGAAACCAGATATCTGGTTTGGCTTCCATACCGAGTATTTCAACATGGAAGGCAAGCTCAAGCGCGCCGCCACCGAGGGAGTAAATGCATGGGTGGATCCCGAGGGTTATCGCGAGTTCATCGCCAGCAAGAAGCGCGCATTTGAAGATGAGGTGGATTCGGAACTGGGAGTGGCAGTCACCAAAAAATAGGGTTTAACCCAAGTCGGCTGGCCGTTCTCGTCAGCTGCGAGTCGGGTCCACGGGCCGACAAGGATAGAATGCGGCGGCCGAAGCCGCGAATGACCCCATCTGCCGCTAGCAGGATGTCATGTTTCGACAGCTGTTTGGCGTTTGGCTTACTTCGTCAGGACGGGGCATCGAGAGAGAAAAGGACGTCTGGCTCGGTCGAGCAATTTGTGGGCGAATCCGTTGAATGACCGAAAGAGGTCGTCAGCGGCACGGCTCCTTGTCGGCAACTTCGGCCCGGGAGCCGCCAGTCCGCCTTCGTGCCCAAGGCGACATCAGAACATCTGCTCGGTCAATGACCGCTCGTGGCGCAAGGCAGACTTTGGCGCTGCATTTGCCGTTTGGCTATAGCCACCGCTTGTGGGTATTCTTATTGCCCCTCACAGTGCCAGACTCCCCTGCTCCACCTCCCCGGCATTGGGGTCGCCCGGCGCTGTCGCCCAGGCGAGTTCCACCAGCGTCACGGTGCGCCTTCCGGTCCCGTCGAGCTGGCAGACGATGAGGCCCTGCTCCTCGATATAGGTCAAGAGGCGCCGGGCGCGGCGCAGCGAGTGCGAGCCATAGGCGCGGGCGATAGCGGCGTCGCTCGGGCACGGCCAGCCTTCCTTCGCCGCGCGCGCGATCATCATGAACACGCCCTGCATGTCGTCGGGCAGCAGCGAGGCGCGCACCGAGACGTCCTGCCAGGCGTCATCGCCTGCTGTCATGTCGGAACCCAGCCCGGCGCGGGCGCGCGTCAGCATGCGGCGAAACTCCGGCAGGTCGGGCACCACCGAGGCCAGGCCCTCGATGCGGCAGCGCACCACGAATTCCTGGTAGAGCACGCCGATGACGCGAAAACCCGCATCGGGCTGCGCCAGGATGGCGCGCAGCACGCGGTCGACGCGCTCCCGCCGCTCCGCCAGATCCTCGGCGCTGATTTGCGGATCCGCCGGTTCGGGGCGGATTTCCAGCGCCGCCGATTTCGCCGCCATCAGCTGATCGAGCAGATCCGGCGACGACCGGCGCTGCGGCCGCACGGTCTCGGGCGGCGGCGCGGCCAGGATGATCGCGCGCGCGTCCTCGAGCGCCGACTCCGGCATCGCCATCAGTCGCGGCGTGCCATTGCGCGGGCTTGTGTCGGTCGGGCCGATGCGCAGACCCAGCGGACGGCGCGACAGCGCCGGGCCGAGTGCCATGAACTGCCCGCGCTCCAGGTCGCGAAACGCCTCCGCCTGCCGCCGCTCCATGCCCAAAAGGTCGGCGGCGCGCGCCATGTCGATGTCGAGGAAGGTGCGGCCCATGAGGAAATTGGACGCCTCGGCGGCGACGTTCTTGGCGAGCTTGGCCAGCCGCTGGGTGGCGATGATGCCGGCAAGCCCGCGCTTGCGGCCACGGCACATCAGATTGGTCATGGCGCCGAGCGAGAGTTTGCGCGCTTCATCCGAAACCTCGCCGGCCACCGCCGGCGCAAACAGCTGCGCCTCGTCCACCACCACCAGCATCGGGTACCAGTGGTCGCGCGCGACCTCGAACAGCCCGCCGAGGAAGGCGGCTGCGCGCCGCATCTGGTTCTCGGCGTCGAGCCCTTCGAGATTGAGCACGGTGGAGACGCGATGGATGCGCGCCCGCTCGCCAGCACTCTGCAGGCCGCGCTCGGTATGCTCCTCGGCATCGATCACCAGATGGCCGTAACGGTCGCCCAGCGAGACGAAGTCGCCTTCGGGGTCGATGATGGTCTGCTGCACCCAGGGCGCGCTCTGCTCCAGGAGACGCCGCAGCAGATGCGATTTGCCGGATCCCGAATTCCCCTGCACCAGAAGGCGGGTCGCCAGCAGTTCCTCGAGATCCAGGGTCGCCGGGGCGCCGGCGGTCGTGTGTCCCATCTCGATCGCAACGGTCATGTCTCGACTCAAGGCTCCTTCGCACACGGACTTATCAACCGCAGGATAGCCCGTCGAGCGCCGATGCCCGCCTGCCCGGTGTTGCGCACAGCTGTGGATGACGCTGGCCTGGATAAGGCGGCACGACCCGGAGACTGCTCGATTCGTAACGCAGGCGCCGCCCCTCATTGCCCTGCCGGGCATTTCTCCCCGTAAACGGGGAGAAAGAAGCTGGCCGCAACGCGAGCGCCTTCCTTGCAACGTTGGTGATTGGCGAAACCGCCGATGCGAGCGTCCTTCTCCCCGTTCACGGGGAGAAGATGGCGGCAGCCAGATGAGGGGCGGCGCTGGCTTCGGCAATTGCCGATTGCCCTTCAAACCACCTCGAACATCCGTCATTGAGCCGCCACTTTGTGCCGGTTAGCATGGGCTGGGCTTATCGGGGTTGCGCATGGCGGGCTGGCATCGCGTCATCGTTTTCGCGGCATTGCTGCTGATGCAGCTGCTACTGGCATGGCCGGCATCCGCCGAAGACGCCAGGCCGTTACGCGGCGTGGCGCTGGTCATCGGCGAGTCCAGATACGAGTCCCTGCCCGCGCTTCCCAACCCGGCCAACGACGCGCGTGCCGTCGCCCAGTTGCTCGGCAGTCTCGGCTTCGAGGTCAGCTCGATCCCCGACGGCGACGGTCCGCGCCTGGCGCGTGGCCTGAAACACTTCGTCGAGGACGCGGCCGGCGCCGATGTCGCACTGCTCTATTATTCCGGCCATGGCATCGAGGCCGGCGGCGAGAACTATCTTGTCCCCGTCGAAGCGGACGCCTCCTCGCTTTCCGATCCGGCGAACCGGCTGGTGCCGGTCTCGGCCTTGCTGGCCCAGCTCAAGGCCAGCGTGCCGGTGGCGATCGTGCTGCTCGACGCCTGCCGCACCAATCCGTTTCCGCCGGGCGCAACGCTTGCCGCCCCGTCCGGCGCGGCAACGGTCGCCGCCGCCGGGCTCGATCTGGCGCGCGGCGCCGCGCCGCTGGCCGATGCATCCGGCGCACCGCAAAGCCTTGGCGAGGTGATCGGCTTCGCCGCCGAGCCCGGCCATGCGGCGCTCGATGGCGAGCCCGGCGGCAACAGCCCCTATACCGCCGCCTTGCTGAAACATCTCGCCGCCGGCGGCTTCGCTTTCGGCGATGTCATGACCATGGTCGCCGAGGAAGTCTATGTGAAGACCGGCGGCCGGCAGCTGCCATGGACCAATGCCAGCCTGCGGCGCCTGCTCTATTTCGGCCAGGCGCCGGAAGAGACCGGCGGCGACGAGGCCTCCATCCGCTCCGAGCGGCGCAAGCTGCTGCTGACCATCGCCGCGACACCAGCCGAGCAGCGCTCCATGGTCGAGACGGTGGCGGCGCAGAACGAAGTGCCGCTCGACCAGCTCTACGGCATGCTGGGCGCCCTGCGGGTCGACACGTCGTCCGGACCCGGCGATCTGCAGGCACAGCTCGCCGCGGGCGCGCGGAAGCTGCGCGAAATCCTCGCCCAGCATGACACCGAAACCCGGCAGGATCCGGAATTGATTCGACTTTCCGGCCTCGCCGACCGCGCGCAATCGGAAGGAGCGATCCAGCTTGCGCTGACCTTCCGCGCCAGGGCCAGCGCCCGCGCCGAGGAGATCGACAAGCAGCTCGACGAGGCCGAGGCCAACATCAGGCAGCGACGGCTGGAACTGGCCGACACCTTTGCTGATCATGCCCGGACCGCAATCCTGAACTTCGACTACCGCACCGCCGCCCGGCGTTACGAGGACGCCTTCCGGCAGGCCGAGCGCTGGGATCCGAAGACCGCCTTCATCTACAAGATCTTCGAGGCCGACGCGCTGACCGACCAGGGCATGATCAAGGGCGAGAACGCGGCGCTGTCGGAAGCCGTCGACGTCTACGAAGCGGCCAAGCTGCTGCCCGGCGTCACCGTCTTCACCGGCGGCCCGGCCGGCGTCGCCATCAACGAGGGCATCACGCTGACGGCGCTGGCCGCGCGCGAAAACGGCACGGCGCGTGTCGAGCAGGCGATCGAGGTCTACGAGGATGCGCTGAAAATATTCACGCGCAAGCGCACGCCGGCATTGTGGGCGACCGTGCTGATCAACCTCGGCAACGCCTATGACCTGATGGGCCAGCGCGCCGGCGGCGCGGCCTACTACGCCAAGGCCATGGAGGCCTTCCGTCAGGCGACAAAGGTCTACACGAAGAAGACCAATCCCGACGAATGGGCGGGACTGCAAAACAACATCGGCAACGAGTTCACCGCCCTTGGCGATGGCGGTGATGCCAGAAAGAACTACACCGCCGCGATCGAGGCCTTTCACGCCGCGCTCACCGTCTGGACCCGCGACAAGGTGCCGATGCAGTGGGCCATGGCACTGGGCAACCTCGCGGTCTCCTTGCAGAAGCTCGGCGACATCACGGACGACACGGAGAAACTGGAAGAGTCGCGCGCCGCCTTTCAGGACGTGCTCGAGTTCCGCACCCGGCAAACGCAGCCGGTCGACTGGGCCAACACGCAGAACAATCTCGGCTCCGTGCTCCTGTCGCTCGGCCAGCGCGGCAAGTGCCCCGACTGTTTCACGCAGGCCATCGCTGCCTTCGACAAGGCACATGAGGTGATCACCCGCAAGCTGGACCCCTTCACCTGGGCGACCATCACCTACAACCAGGGCCGTGCCTACCGCTTCATCGGCGATGCCGAAAACAGCGTGCCGCTCTACCGCAAGGCACTGGAACAGATGGACCTCGCGCTCACCGAACTGAAACGCGACAAGTCGCCGGTCATCTGGGGCAAGACCCATTCTGTGCGCGGCGAGATCCTGCTCGCCATCGGGACAAGAACGCACGACAGAGCGAGCCTGCTGGCGGCCCGCGACGCCTTCATCGCCGCCCGCGACATCTTCCGCGAACAGCATTATTCCTCCGGCTTCGAGGGTTTTTACAAGAAGGAACTCGACCTCGTGGAGCAGCAACTCGCCCGGGCGAAATGATCCGGAGGGCAACCCCGGCCAGGCGAGGCCTGTGGATAGTAACCAGATGTTCACCATAGGCCCGCGTTCCGATTGAAGGCATCCGGCATCCGCGTAGCCTGACCTTGCATCGCCCCCCAATGTGATGCGTCCCAACGCCCCAAAATGGCGGCCGGCGCTTTCAAGTTCTCTCCACTCAGTATGCGCCGGTCGCCACCCCGGGTTCTTCTCGCGTGGCAACAGCCAGCTTCGCGGTGCCTGTCGAGCCCCGCCACTGGATCCGCCGACTGAAACCCGTCCGCTGGCGCAAAGCCGGGGTTGACCGGCCCGGATCGCGAGGCGACACTTCACCCGAAGAGCACGTCCGGGAATGTCCATGGCTGGCCTGGACTTGCCCCGACGCACAGGCGCGAGGAGGAAAAGCGATGGACGAGCCCGAACGGTGGCGCCACATGTCGACGGCGCCGAGGGATGGCAGCCGCATCCTGGTCACGGTTCGTCCGTCCGAACAGGGACCGGCGGAAGTCGATCTCGCCTACTGGTCGCGCGGTGACCAGTTCGCCAGCGAAGGCTGGCGCGCCTCGGACTCCTCCCCCGGACGCGTCATCGAGTACGCCGAACCGGAGCTGAAATGCTGGATGCCGCTGCCCACGGCCAACCTCAGCCGCGCCTCGATGCCGGCGCCCTGGCAAGGCGACGACGCCCAGCAGCTCGACGGCTCGGGGATTTGAGGGGCCACAGTGCTGAGCGCGGCCAATCTCTGCGGACAGAGATTGGCGAAAGCAGCGAAGCGGCCAATCTCCCCCCATGTGGGGGAGATGTCCGGCAGGACAGAGGGGGGCGCCGTAGCCCACCATCCTCAACATCGAACACTGACAATGCCCCACACGCCATTGCCTCCGCGAACCCGCGCAAACGCCAGATCGATGCGCAAGGTCATGACCGACGCCGAGTTGAAGCTCTGGAACGAGCTTCGCGCGCATAGACTGATGGGGCTAGGCTTTCGCAGGCAATTTCCGATCGCTGGCTACATTGTCGATTTTGCCTGCCCGGACAAAAAGCTCGCCGTGGAGGTTGATGGGTCGCAGCACGGCGACGCAGGTCTTGCGGTGGCCGACACAGTCAGGACAGGGCGTCTGGAAGCGGATGGCTGGACCGTCCTTCACTTCTGGAACGACGATGTCATCCGCGACATCGACAATGTCTGCCAACATATTGTCATCGCGGCAGGTTTGGGCGCCGTGGACTGATACGCCAGCGGGACAGCGCCCCCCCTCTGTCCTGCCGGACATCTCCCCCACTTGGGGGGAGATTGGCGCTTCGCCGCCGGCTCCCTCAGAACAGGAACGAAGCGCTAGCGGGGTCCGCTCCGACGCGGCCGGCGGCTGAATCCATGCCGCGGATGAGCGCCAGGTCCTGCGCGTCCAGCTCGAAATCGAAGACGTCGAAATTGCCGGCGATACGATCCTGGTGGATCGATTTTGGAATGACGATCAACCCTTGCTGAAGGTGCCAGCGGATGATCGTCTGCGCGACGGATTTGCCGTGTTTCCTGGCAATGCCTGATAGGGTCGGGTCGCTCAGAAGCCTGCCGCTGCCCAGCGGGCTCCAGCTTTCGGTATGGATGCCGTGCCGGGCGTGGAACTCCCTGATGCCGCGCTGCTGGAACCGGGGATGCAGCTCGATCTGGTTGACGACGGGCGTGACGCCGGTCTCGCTGATGATCCGCTCCAGATGATCCTGGTTGAAATTCGAAACGCCGATCGACCTGATGCGACCGGCCTGCTTCAGCTCGACCAGCGTCTTCCACGCCTCGACATATTTGTCCTGGCTGGGCACCGGCCAGTGGATCAGGAAAAGGTCGAGCTGCTCGATGCCAAGCTTTTTCATCGTCTCGTCGAAGGCCTTGCGGGCCGCATCGCGCTGGTGCGCGCCATTGCGCAGTTTCGAGGTGATGAACAGTTCGCCTCGCGGCACGCCGGCGGTCCGGATCGCCTCTCCGACCCCCTCCTCGTTCTGGTAGCCCTCGGCGGTGTCGATCAGTCGATAACCGGCCTCGATCCCCCAGCGCACCACCTGGGCGGTGATGGCTTGATCGACCTGCCAGACGCCAAGGCCGAGTTGAGGAATGGTGGCGCCGTCGTTCAACGCAATCTGTTCGGGCATAGTCAGGTCCTTCTGCATGTCTCGGGGCGGTCCGCCCCGTGCAGAACCTAACTAGGTGCGAGGTGGCCGGATGGCCACCCATCGAGGGACATTTGTCTGCCGGCGATACGATGTCAGGTTGGCGTGGAGCACCAACTTTCGCCATCGTCACCGGCGCCTCGCCCTCACCTCGGCCGGCGCACCGCCCGCACCACCCCTACCGATCCGCCACCGCAGAAGAGCCGGTCGCCGCCATCGGATTCCAGCCCCGAGACGCCCATGCCGGCCGGCATGTCCAGCGTCTCCAGAACCTTGCCGGTTTGCGGGTCGACGCGGCGCAGGTCGCTGTCATCGCCTTCCCAGGTGGCGTGCCACAGTTCGCCGTCCACCCAGGTCACCCCGGTGACGAAACGGTTGGATTCGATGGTGCGCAGGATTGCCCCGGTCTCGGGGTCGATCTGGTGGATCTTGCGCTCGCGGTACTGCCCGACCCACAGCGTCCCTTCGGCCCAGGTCAGCCCGGAGTCGCGGCCGCCGCCGGGCGCCGGTATCGTGGAAAGCACCTCGCCCGTATCAGGATCAATCTTCTGGATGCGATCATTGGCGAGCTGGAAGAGATGCCGGCCATCATAGGCCGTGCCCGCGTGTGCTGCCACATCGATCGAGCGCAGCGGCTGTCCGCTTGCCGGATCGAAGGCATTGAGCCTGTCACTCGAGGCAAACCAGACGTTCTTGCCGTCAAAGCTTACGCCACCGACCCGTTCCACGCCGGGAAACGGTCCATACTCGCGCAGGATTTCGGCCGCTGAATGTTTCATGTCTCGATCCTCAAACCGTGTTGGTCGTGCCCCTTTCTAGCCATTCGGCAGCGGTGCCGGGAGTAACAAGGTGGTCGTGAATCCCACGACCGGCGGCGTCATCCAGCGGCGCGCCCGCCCGTGGCCGAATGACTGCACCTTGCCGGTTTCATCAAGCTGCTCTAGCGCCCGCTGCACGCTGCGCTGGCCGGTTCCGAGCGCCAGCGCCAGCGCCGAGCTCGACCAGCATTCACCATCGGCGAGCAAGGCCAGCACCGCCGCGTGCCGCTCTTCGATCGGCCGCGCCAGCACCGCCACCTCGCCGGCCTGACGCGGCGCCAGCGCGAAGCCGCGCCTGGTCGCGCCGATGTCGGCCAGCGTCCGCAACTCGGCGCGCAGCCGGCCGATCTCGACCCGCAACCTGGCGCGATGCGATTCATCGGCGTGCTTGCCGCCAAAGGCCCGCGCCACGAGTTCCTCTCTCGACACATCGCCCGGCCATGCTTCGGCGAGCGCACGCGCCAGCGCGAACAGCACCGGGCGCGTTGCCAGCGAGATCATCGTTTCGCCGCTGCGCACGGCATAGCGAAAGCTATCGACGACCAGCCCCGGCGATGCCTGCAGCGCCTCGACCTCCTCGAGCAGCAGCGGGCGCTGCTGGCCGCGCGCGATCAGCCGCGCCGCCGGCGTGTCCAGCGCCAGGAACGCGCTGTCGACCTCCGCCATGAGGCCCGCAATGCCGGCCCGGCGGGCGGCGTGGCGTGCCCACTCCAGTGCCGTGCGCGCAGGCTTCGTCTTGAGGCGCCGCATCGCGATGCCGGCGACGGCCAGTTCGTGCGCGGCCCTCGAGGCCGGCGGAAGCGGCGCCGGATCGAGCCCGGCCAGCACGTCCTCGGCCTCATCGAGCCGGCCGATCAACAGCAAGCGCCGCACCTTCAGGTGGCCGGCATGCGCGGCGTTCAGCCGGTCGCCATGCTTTTCCAGCGTTGTCCGCGCCGCGTCGAGCGCCTTGGCAGGCCAGCCGAGGTCACGCGAGACCAGCGCGATCTCGGCCTCGGCGACGACGCACCTGGCGCGCGCCACCGCCTCTTTCGGGCCAAAGGCGCGCGCAGCCCGCCGCAGCAGCGCCTTGGCGCGTTCGAGGTCGCCGAGCTGCGCCATGGCGATGCCGCGCAGCGCCAGCGCCGGCGCATCGTCGCGCAAGGCGACGCGGTCGAGCGCGCCGAGCGGATCGCCCGCCGCCAGCGCCATGCCTGCCGCGGTGATCAGCGAGTCCATTCAAATCCCGTCACACTTGTAACTCCCACCCCCGCGCCGCACCGCCCTAACTTAAGCCAGCACCGTCAACCAGCAAGCCGTGCTGGCAACCGACGGCGCGCCAAAGGAGAAGAAGATGCACAGTTCAGCCGATCTGCCCCTCGACGCGACAATCGACACGTCCAAGCACGCCGGGCGCCACCCCTGCTGCGGCGGGCCAGAGGATTCAAATCCCGTCACACTTGTAACTCCCACCGCTCAGCCTCACCGCCCTACCCTACCGCACGACCAGCAAGCAGCAACACGTCGCAACGGCGCGACGGCAAACTGACAAGGAGACGACCAATGACCAAGCACGTCACGATGAAGACCCCGCCGATCGTTTCACGGCAGGCGTGGGAGGCCGCGCGCGAAGAACTGCTCGTGAAGGAGAAGGCGACACTACGCGCCAAGGACGCGCTGGCCGCCGAGCGCCGGCGCATGCCATGGATGGAAGTGGACAAGGCCTATGTATTCGAGGGCCCCAATGGCAAGGCGAGCCTGCTCGACCTGTTCGAAGGCCGCCGCCAGCTGATCGTCTACCGCGCCTTCTTCGAACCCGGCGTCTATGGCTGGCCCGATCACGCCTGCCGCGGTTGCTCGCTGGGCGCCGACCAGGTCGGCCACCTCGCCCATCTCAACGCCCGCGACACCACGCTCGTCTATGCCTCGCGCGCCCCGCAGGCCGACATCGTGCGGCTGAAGAAGCGGATGGGCTGGGAGATGCCCTGGTACACCATCACCGACAGCTTCGACAAAGACTTCGGCGTCGACGAATGGCATGGCCACAACGTCTTCTTCCGCGACGGCGACCGCATCTTCCGCACCTATTTCATCAACAGCCGCGGCGACGAGGCGATGGGCACGGTCTGGAGCTATCTCGACGCCACCCCGCTCGGCCGCCAGGAGGTCTGGGAGGATTCGCCCGAAGGCTATCCGCAGACCCCACTCTACTCGTGGTGGAACTGGCACGACAATTACGATGCCGGGGCCGACAAGAAATGGGCCGAGGTGTCGGCTGCCGGCGAAGCCGCGTTCCGGGACAAGGGTGAGTAGGAAGGACTGGCGCCTATCCAGCTTGGGTTCCTCGCCCCGCGGAGTGGGGGGAGGAACCCTGGTTCTGACGGGTCGCAACCATCAAAGGAAAAGCAACATGAGCGACCTCCACTCAAGCGCCGGCGGCGCGGTCCCCGAAAGCACCGCCTCCTCCGGCATCGCCGAATGGCTGTGCCTGGCCGCGGCACCCACCTTCGCCCTGATGGCGCTGCTCTCCTGCGTTCAAGGCGGCAATGCGGCCATGCTGTGCATGGGCGCCGGTACATCACCGCTCACGGGCATGCCGGCGATGTATCTGCTGATGAGCGCCTTCCACCTGGCGCCCTGGCTGCGGGTGATTTCCCGCCGGCAATAGCGGCCCGACAGGCAGTCCATCCCGGCAAGTATCCATCAGCAACAGCTAATTGACAGTTCGAAAGAAACGGCGCTGACTGGCTTGCAGAGGTGGATCGCAGCATCAGGCGGGCGACATCGACCGCCGGCGTCACCTTGGGGAGGATGCCATGCCAACTGTCATTGGCCATCACGACATCACGAAAGATAGCAAGCACTGGCTCGGTTCCCCCAAGCGCAAGGAGCTTTTCGGCGCGCTTGGGATCACCAACATCCGCACGTTCGTCGACCCGCAGAACCCGAAACGGGTGGCCGTGATGATGGACGTTCCGGACATGGACAAGATGGCCGCGCTGATGCAGACCAAGGCAGCCGCCGACGCGATGGCCCACGATGGCGTGGTGCCGGAATCGCTTGTGATCCTGGTCGAAGCGAAGGGGTAGCTGCTCCGGCTCGTTGTTTCCCCGTTCGGCGGTGGACCTAGAGCATGATCCCGAAAAGTGGAATCCGGTTTTCGGGAAAGATCATGCTCAAACAAAGAGATAGAGCCCCATCCCGATTCCATCGGGATGGAACAGGCTCTAATGCAGATGCCTGAGCTTGTCGGGGTTGCGCATCACGTAGATTGCCGCGATCTTTCCGTTCTCGATTTCGAGCGCGGTCGTTTGCAGATCGCCATCGGCCTCCAGCGTGATGAAGCCGGGCAATCCATTGACGAAACCAACGCGGACAAGTTTTGAGCCGTTCTCCTGGAGAAAGGCCGCCACACGCTGATATTGGCTCATGACGGCATCGTAGCCCAGGACCACTTCGAGGGCTGCCGGACGCTTCCCGCCGCCATCGGCATGGGCGCTGACATCGGCCGTCAACATCGCTCCGAGCGCCTTCATGTCGCCGCTGCGCGAGGCGGCGAAAAAGGCCTCGGCAAGCGCGAGGCCTTGCTGCTTTTCCACCTTGAAACGAGGCCGCGCCAGCCGGACATGGGTCCGTGCGCGGGCAGCGAGCTGGCGACAGGCGGCGGGTTCGCGCTGGATGGCGGCCGCGACCTCCTCAAACCCCAGCCCGAACACATCGTGCAGCAGGAAGGCCGCCCGCTCGAGTGGGGAAAGCCGCTCCAGCACGAGCAGCAGCGGCAAGGTGACGTCTTCCTGGTCGTCCTCTTCCACGACGGGATCGGGAAGCCAGGGACCGACATAGCTCTCGCGCTGGCGTCGAGCGGATTTGAGCTGGTCGAGGCAGAGCCGCGTGACCGTGCGGCGCAGGAACGCCTCGGGCTCGCGCACCTCGCCGCGGTCGGTCCTCATCCAGCGGATGAAGGCCTCGTGCACCATGTCTTCGGCGTCCGCCATGGAGCCGAGCATGCGGTAGGCAACACGCATGAGCTTTGGACGCAGCGGCTCGAAATTCGCTGCCGCGTCCTCGGATCCGGCGTTCGCCGTCAAGCGGCGGCCGCCTTGGCAGCGGACCTTATCGTCGCCGGATCGGCCCAGCCACCGAAACCGACCGCGAGGCGGTTGTAGCCGTTGATGACATTGATCATCAACGTCAGCTTGACCTGCTCTTCCGGCGTGAACTCGGCCTTCAGGGCTTCATAGGCACTGTCGTGCGTGTGTCCTTCGCAGAGCCGCGTCAGCGCCTCGGTCCAGCCGAGCGCGGCGCGTTCACGATCGGTATAGCAAGGGGCCTCGCGCCAGGCCGACAGCAAATAGATGCGCTGCTCGGTTTCTCCATCTTCTCGCGCAAACACGGTGTGCATGTTGAGGCAGTTGGCGCAGCCATTGATCTGGGACGCACGAATCTTCACCAGCTCGCTCAGGCTGGGCTCGAGGCTGGAGGAAATGGCAAAGGATGCGCGTTGCCATTCCTTCATCAGCGAGGGGGCAGCGGCGAAGAGATCAAGTTTGGCGGTCATGATTGGCTTCCTTCTGTTGGTTCCGGCATCATGACGAGGCAGCGTCCGCCAATGTGACATACACACCAAGTTTTTTTGATGCCTGGCGCCCAAGCGGTTCACGCCACGATGCACGCGGCGATGCCCGCGACTGTCGCTTCATGCCTCGGCGCCGTGGGTCGCAAGCGCCTGCATGACGCTGGCTTCGAAAGCGCCAGGCACGCGCCCGGCCTCGGCCAGCTGCCGGGCATCCCACTGTCGCGCCACGCGACCCTCGGCCAGAAGCAGGGCACGGTTGCACAGGCCCGGCACGGCTTCCACGACATGGGTGGAGATGATGACAGCATGGCGGCCGCCCGCCGCAAGGGCCAGGACGATGCGCTTGACCTCGAAGGCCGCGAGCGGATCAAGGCCGTTCAGGGATTCGTCGAGGATCAACAGCGGCGGCACGCCCAGCAGTGCCGCCGCGATGGCGATCTTGGCCCGCGTGCCCAGCGAATATTCGCCGATCGGCCGCTCTATCCAGCGCCCCAGCCCGAGCCGCTCGGCGACGTCGGCGCCGGGCCAGTTGTCCTCCGCGCAGCCGCGGATCGATGCGACGAGTTGGAGATATTGCCGGCCGGTGAGCGCAGCCGGCAGGTCGGGCGGATCGATGGCGAGACCAAAACCGGCCTTGGCGCGTTCCGGCGCGCCGGTGAGATCGACGCCGTCGATCGCGACGCTCCCGGCGAGCAGGCGGATCTGACCGGTGACGGCCTTCAGCAAGGTGGATTTGCCCGATCCGTTGGCGCCGAGAAGGCCGAGGACGTCGCCCGGGTTGAGCGTGAGCTCGATGCCGCCAACAACCGGCCGACCGCCATAGCCGGCTCCGAGACCGCGAACGGCGAGGATCTCGGGCACATCAGCGGTACTATCCATGGCGATACCTCTGGCGCGCCCGGTGCCACAGCCACAGGACAAGGGCGGCAAAGCCGATCAGCACGGTGCGCCCATATTCGAGCGACTCGTAGCTGGCGTAGGCGATGGCGCTGAGGAAGCTCAGCGCGGCGACGAACGGCGCGGTCATGAAATAGGCGGCAAAGACCGCGTAGGCGCCGTTCAGCGCCAGCAGCCATAAACCACTGGCAACGGGCAACGCCCATGCCGACGGCTCCGCCGCCAGGGCAGCGCTCGCCGGCAGTGCGAAGAAGGTGACCGACAATTGCAGGGGCAGCCGCGCCAGGCGCAGCCAGGCCCTGACGAAGCCAAGCGGAGCGGTGCGCAGCACAGGCGAGCCGAGCGGGTGGAAACGCGCGCTCAGCATGAACACGACAAGGCCGCCTGTTAGCGCAGCCATGGCTGCCGGCGCGGCGTTACGGTGGAGGAGGCTGGCCGCAGCGGCCAGGCTGGCGGCGACACCGAGCAGGACGGCGGCGCCGGTCAGGCGCCATGACGGCCGGATGCGGCCGGCAGGCAGGTTCCACGCCCAGCTCGAGAGCCAGGCGGGTGTCGAACGATCGAAGGCACCGAGCCAAGGCCGGCGCCCACTTGTTTCGCCCGCCAAGGCCGCAGTGCCGATGCGCATCATGTCAAGGTCCCACAACAGGCGCCAAGTAGCCGCCGTGCCGAAGCCGGTGGCAAACAGCACCGCCGCGCCAAGACCCCAGACCGGCGCCAACGGTTTTGCGATGACGGCACAGCCAAGCCCGACTGCCGCCGCGACCATCATGGCCAGCGGACCGCCGATGGAAAAAGCCGCAACCGCCGCCATGCGCCGGCGCGCTCCGAGCGACAGCGGCAATGCCTTCAGGAAGGGCGCGAAGGCTCGCGACAGGCAAAGGCCGGCAAGTGCGCTGCCCGCGAAACATCCCAGGCCAAGAAGTGCCGCCGGCAGGCCGAACGTCCACAATGCCTGCGCTTGCCGCAGCGTGTCCGCCGCCATATGCAAGGCGAGAACGATGTCGGCAATGGCGTAGGCCAGCAGAGCGCCACCGCCGAGCCCGATCCAGGCAAGGTCGCGGCGGCGCATCGAGCGCAAGCCAGCCAGCAGCTCGCGCCAGAGCAGGGTCAGGACAAGCCTGTCGTGCCGCATGGTTCCATCTTCGCGATCAGGCCTCGCAACCCGGTTGGACACCCGACAAAGGTCGGCGACGATTGTGCCGCCAGTAGGGCCGTGACGGCTCACCCTCCCGAAGCGGACTTCGCATTGACGTTCTTCAGCGCGGTCAGGAGATAGTCCTGCATGGTCGCCTGGAGGCTGGTCGTGGCCGTGCGCACCGCCGCCATCGCGTCCTTCACCGCCGCTTCGTCGAAGGGCTTGGCCTTTTGCGCCGCCGCCAGATTGGCGCGCGCGGTGCGCAGTTCGCGCAGCGCCTGGAAGGTACGTGCGCGGTTGTCGCGCAGCACGCCACGGAACTCCTTCCTTACCTCCGGCGGATAGGTGCTGGCGATTTCCGACAGCAGCACGCGTGCCGCCGCACCCTGCCGCAGCCCATGCATGGCATAGCCGACCAGGAAGAAATTGACGGCGAGCGAAAGGGCGAGCAGCACCAGCGTCGCCGTCCATAGCCAGGAGCGCCTCAAAGCGAATCCTCCTCTGCTGGATCAGCGGCCATGTCGGCCCCGCCACTGCCGGAGAGCCGCGCCCCGGATGCCAGCGCCAGAAGTTCCGAATCCTGCAAATCGTCCTGCAGCCGCGCCACCTGGTAGCCCGCCAGCGTCACCGCGACGAGAATGGCCGCGGCGCAGGCCGCCAGCCCTGCCGGCGCCAACAGGAAGCGCGGCAGCAAGGAGGAGCGCGCCGGGCCGCTGTCGATACGGGCCAGCACCTTGCGCGCCAGCGCCTGGTCGTCGCCTTCGATCAGCGTCGCTTCGAGCACAAGCCGGTCGAGCGCGGCGTCCGGATCGTCCGCAGGCCCAGCCTCGTCCGCCATGAAGGCCAATGCCTGCTGCCGGAAGGGCGCCGGCCATGCCTCGACGGTGTCGCCGAAACGGCGCCGGTTTCGTTCGAATTCGTCCCTTGTCATGAGGACTTCCTTTCGCGGCCCGCGGCCGCCATTGCCATATGATCCCTGAGTGCGCGCCGGCCACGGACAAGCAGTTGCTCGGCCGAACCGACGCTGCCGCCCATCACCTCGGCGATCGCCGCGATGTCGAGGTCGCCGACGGCCCTGAGCAGCACGGCCATGCGCTGCCGCTCCGGCAGGCGCGAGAGGCCGTCGCGGACGATCGCCAGTTCCTGCCGCGCCGCTGTCGTCGCCTCGGCGTCGGCCTCCGGCGAGGCGACTTCATCCCTGATGTCGTCGAGACCGATGAAGTTGCGCAACGCCCGGCGCCGGCGCTGGTCGATGCAGCGATTGGCGGTGATCCGGTACAGCCAGGTCGAGGCCCGCGCCCTGGCGGGATCAAACCGGGCGGCCTGTTTCCAGACGGTCACGAACACCTCCTGCACCACATCCTCGGCGTCGCCGGCATTGCCGAGATAGCGCGCCGCAAACACCCGCAGGCCGTGGCCATGGCGGGCGATGAGCTCGGACAATGCGCCCTGGCTGCCCGCCGCGATGCGCGCCAGAAGGTCGTCGTCGCAACGGGCCCCCTCATGCGACACGGCGGCAGGCACCTGTCGGCTTGGCGAATCCGAAATTCGCATCGATCCGGATGAGCGCAGAAACGAATTTCGGATGCAAATCCATCACACCAGATGTCAGCGGCGCCAGCGGCGGAAGCCGTGGATCGTGTTGCCGTCCGGGCCGGTGATGCTGCCAGCCGAACGGCCACGGAACGGTCCACGCGCCGACACCCGCTCTCCGGAGAAGGACTGCCCGTCCGGTCCGGTTCCAGAATAGCTTCTGGCGCAGCGGTCAACAACGCCCCCGACGCATTTGGAGCTCGACGTATAGGTGCCGCCATTGGGGCCGGTGCGCGTGGTCGAGCCGGTATGGATGTTGCCGTCCTTGCTGACGCTGCGGCTGATCTCGCCGCCATGCGCGGTCGGCCGTTTCCATTCCTCGGCGGTGGCTGGCGAGGCAGCCGACCAGACAAGCATTGCGCCAAGGCAGAGCAAAGGGAATTTGGCTGAAGAGAGCATTCTGTACTCCTGGTTTTGATAGGGAATGATCTTTGTGGATCGTCAGTTGGCGCGCTCGGCGATCAGCTTGCGGACCGAGGCGATCTCGTCGGCCGAGAGCTTGCCGTCGCCATTGCGGTCGGCGAGGTCGAACAGCGGCATGCTGCTGGCGAACTCCTGTTCGGAGACCTTGCCGTCGCCATTCGTATCCAGGCGCCGCCAGCGGTTGCCGAGCCTGGCCTGCGCGGCATCTGCCCGATCCATGATCGCATCGCGGGCGTTTTCGATCTCCTTCTCGTCGATGACGCCGTCGCCGTTGCGGTCGAGCTTCTTGAACAGGCGCTCGCGGGCGGCCGCCATCTCGTCCTTCGAGATGGCACCGTCATCATTGGTGTCGATCCGTTGCAGGATGCGCTGACCCGGCATGTCTTGGGCCTGTGCGGCGGAAAGCGGTGCGAGCCCCAGAAGGAGGGCCGCGACGAGTGCTGGGCGTTTCATGATGATGATCCTTTCGTTGTCAGGTCGCGGGGGCGACTGCTGACCGATACGCAGGAAGCGCCCTGCCCCTACGCCCGGTGCGAAAGATTCTTTGCCGAGCTGCCAATCCGTGGGGTCGGCGGTTTGCGCCGGCGGCGCCCTCAAAAAAATCACCGCGTGCCGCGTAGGAGCGGACGAGGCGCTGCGTAGAAGGCGCTGCAAGGACGGGCCGCGGCGGGTCGTCCAACCCAATGCGGAGACCAACATGAACAAGATCGTCATGGCCTTTGCCGGCCTGCTGCTTGGCGCGGGCAGCGCCTGTGCGGCGGATGGCGGCGGCGCCCGGGAACTCTTCCGGCGCATCGACACCAACGGCGACCGCAAGCTCGAATTCAGCGAGATCCAGGCGGCACGGGCGCAGATGTTCGACCGGATGGATGCCAACCACAACGGTCTGCTCGATGCGGGCGAGGTGCGCGCAGCCGTGGAGCAGGTGAAGTCGAAGCGCGACTTCCAGGCCGCGCAGTTCGCCGGCTTCCAGGCGCAAGCGGACCGCATGGACCGCAATGGCGACGGAAAGATTTCGCGCGACGAGTTTGCCGCCTTTATTCCCGACCGGCTGCTGCGCGCGGACACGAATGGCGACGGCGCGCTTTCGATTTCCGAACTGCGGTCGCTCCGGCGCCAGTGATGCCTGAGACCTTCCACACCACCCAACAAAGGAGAGAGATGATGAAACGGACACTCACGGCGTTTTGCGGCCTGATGATTGGCGCCTCGGTGCTGGCCTCGCCGGCCGAGGCCTTGCCGGTCGTGCCGACCTCGGGTCCGGTATCGGCCACCACCGCACCGACGCCGGTCTGGTTCCGGCGCGGCTTCTACGTCGTCGGCGGCGGCTATTACTACAATGGCTACCGGGGCTATGTCCGCGTGCGGCCCGGCTACCGCTACTACAATGGCTACTGGTTCCCCGCCGCCGCCTTTGCCGCCGGCGTCGCGGCGGCGACCGTGCCACCTGTGCCGCCGCGTCCCGCCGCCCGGCTCGCCGCCGCGCATGTGCGCTGGTGTTACGAGCGCTATGTCTCCTACCGCGCCTGGGACAACAGCTATCAGCCCTATGACGGACCGCGCCAGCAGTGCTGGTCGCCCTATAGCTGAGGCGATGGAGGCTCCTCGCGGAGAGCCCTCTTCAACACGGCACGGGAGACGACATGATCGACAATCGCTCCATGCCCGCGAGCGCGGTCATACCGGTGCTTTCCTATCCCGATGTCGAGAAAGCCAGCCGCTGGCTTTGCGAGGCCTTTGGTTTCGAAGCGCGGCTGATGATCGGCACCCACCGAGCCCAGCTCGGCTTCGGTGACGGGGCTGTCGTCGTCACCGAATTGAAGGGCGGCGAACGGATAGAGGCGCGGACAGCCAAGCCATTCGCCGTGATGGTGCGCGTCGAGGATGTCGATGCCCACCATCGTCGTGCCGCGCGCCATGGCGCCGCCATACTGGGCCCGCCAACGAGCTATCCCTATGGCGAGCGCCAATATTCCTGCCGTGATCTCGGCGGCCACGACTGGACCTTCTCGCAGTCGATCGTCGATGTCGCGCCTGAGGACTGGGGTGGCATTGCCATCGGCAACTGAGCGGCCTCGACCTGCCTATCGCGGTTGCGGCCGCGTGTCGGCACGCAGCGGCTGGCGCCTTTTCTTCGGCGATGGCGGCCCGCGCGCGGGCGACGCCGGCCCGTGGTGCTGGCAGGCGCCGACACCACGGACCGGCATAACCAGCCATGGCACAGGTCGCCCCGGTGCCATGGCTGGCTCATGATCTCAATTGCATTTCGGCTTGGCGCTGTTGCAGGCGTCGACCAGCTCTGCCGGCGGATCCTTGTGGAAGACGGTCTTGAAGGATTCCAGCACGTTGGACTGCACCACCGGCAGTGACTGCACGCCGACCCAGGCGGGCGTGGGTTGCCCGATCAGCGCCTTCATCATTGCCAGCGCCTCGGCGACACCCTGGTCATAGGGACGCTGCGAACCGGTGGCCTTGAGCGGACCGCCCTTGGCGATCTCGATCGCCGACTGCAGGCCGAGATCGACCGTGGTGATCGGAATGTCGATGCCTTGCGCGCGCATCGAGGACAGCGTGTCGAGCGCCGGCTGATCCCACACCGCAAACACACCCTTCACATCGGGATTACCGGTCAGGAAGTCACCGGCGATCTGCGACACTTTCGAGGGGTCGGTGAAGTCGACCTGCTTCATGACAATGTCGGGCCGGTTCTTCTTCATCCACTCGCTGACGCCCTTGGTGCGCTCATTGGTGCTGAAATAGTCGACGCCGAAATTCACCAGGCCGATGGTGCCGCCCTTGGGCATGCAGGACGCCAGGATCGTTGCCGCGATCTGGCCATTGCCCTGGCTGTCGGCCGAGATCATCGAGGCAAAATCCTTTGGAGATTCGAGGCCAACCGGGATGCTGTCCATGAACACCAGCTTGATACCGGCCTCGCCCACCTTCTTGTAGGTCGGTGCCGTGGCGGTGAAATCGACGGGGATGGAAATGATGCCGTCCGGATGCTGCTGGATGGTGTTCTCGATATCGGCGATCTGCTTGTCGACCTGATATTCGGCCGACGCTACGCCGGTGACGGTCACGCCATATTTGGCCAGCGTTTCGCTGATGCCTTGCACCTGCAGCTGCGACCAGTCGAGGTTCACCGTCTGCATGGAAATGCCGACCTTGAACTTGCCGGCCTTGACCTTGGCGGCTTCGTCGTCGCTCAATTTCAGCTCGTCCGGCGAGGCTGCCTTTTCGCCGTGCGGCCCCTGCCCGACAATGCCCTTGGGCCCGAGCGTCGCCATGTCGACGCCGGTAACGCAGGTCTCCGGCGTCTGTGCAAAACTCATGGATGTCGACAGCGCGAACGCGCTGGCGGCGAGGCTCAATGTACAGAAAAGCGATTGGATTCGTACCGATTGTTTCATGACTTTCCTCCGTTGATCGTTGACGTTTCGTTGCCGTTTGGAGCCGACAATTTTCTGCTGATATCCGTGGATGCGCGCCTTACCTCCTCGTGAACGCGACCGCGGCGACGATGATTGCTCCCTTGATGACGAGTTGCAGTGACGAGCTGACGCCAAGCAGCACCAGTCCGTTGTTGAGCGTGCCGATGATCAGGCTGCCGAGCAGCGTACCGAGCACGAAGCCACGCCCGCCGAAAAGGCTGCAGCCGCCGAGGATCACCGAGGCGATGACATCGAGCTCCATGCCTTGCACCACGTCGGGCCGCGCCGCGTGCGAACGCGCCGACAGGATCAGCGATGCCAGGCCGGCGAGCGTCCCGGTCAGCACGAAGGCCAGCGTGGTGACCTGCTTGATATGGACGCCGGAATAGAGTGCCGCCGTCGGATTGCCGCCCGCCGCATAGACCTGCCGCCCGTAGACGCTGTAGTGCAGCAACAATATGCCGGAGATGGTGACGCCAAGCGTCCACAGGATCGGCGCCGGGATGCCAAGCAGGGAACCCTCGCCAAAGATCGCGAAATAATACTCGTTGGTGATGATGACCGGCTTGGTGTTGGTGACCATCAGCGCCAGGCCGCGCGCGCCGCTCAACGTGCCGAGCGTCACCAGGAAGGACGGGATTTCGAGGCGAGTGGTCAAGACACCGTTGATCAGCCCGATCAGCGCCCCGGTGCCCAGCCCCGCCACCGCGCCGACGACCCAGTTGTTGGCGACGAAAGCCATGGCCAGTGACGCACTCATGCCCGAAAGCGCCAGCGTCGAGGCGACGGACAGGTCGATCTGCCTGGAGATGATGACGAACGTCATGCCGACGGCGATGATCGAAACCAATGTCGTCTGCCGGCCGATGTTGAGAAAATTGTCGATCGACAGGAACCAGGGCGATGCCAGGCTGAAGACGATCAGCATGATGGCGAAGGCGACGTAGAGCATGTAGGGCCGCTCGCCCTGAAGCAGATGCCGCAGCGTCGCGCGGCCGCCCGGCTGGTTGGCGGCACTTGCCCCGCTTGCCATTGGTGCCTTTGCCGGGCTCTGGGTGTCGGTCATGCCGCGTGCTCTTCCGATGGCTGCGAAAGTTGGATGAGGTGATGAAGGTCCTCGGCGCTGCCGAGGTCTTGTCTGGCAATCGTCCTGGTGATCCGGCCATCGACGACAATGGAGATGCGGTCGCAGAGCTGAAGCAGTTCGGACAGATCCGAAGACACCAGCAGCACACCGCTGCCAGCCGCCGCGGCGGCGCGAATGACGCCGTAAATCTCCTCGCGCGCCCCGACATCGACGCCGACTGTCGGCTCGTCGAGCAACAGTACGCGCGGCCGCGGCTCGTTCCATTTGCCGAACACGACCTTCTGCTGGTTGCCGCCGGAGAGGTTCTTCACAGTGGTCGACGCGCCTGGCGCCTTGACGGCCAGTCTGCGCATCGCGGCATTGGCGTGCTCGTTCGCCGGACGGCGCTGCAGCCAGCCAAGGCGGGAGAAATATGGCAGCCGGGGCAGGGTCAGGTTGCGTTCGATCGAATGTTCGAGCACCAGGCCCTGGACGTGCCGGTCCTCCGGCACCAGGGCGATGCCTTGTCGTATCGCCGCCGCTGGATCGGTTCCCTTCAGCGAAACGCCATCCAGGCTGGCCTCGCCCGACTGCACGGGCCGCAGGCCGAAGATCGTCTGCAGGATTTCGGTGCGTCCGCTGCCGATCAGTCCGGCAAGACCATGGATCTCGCCGCTGTGCAGCTCGAGATCGGTCCGGTCCAGCCGGTCATTGCCGACGCCCTTCAGTTCGAGCACCGGCTTTTCAGACGAACCGGTGGAGGATGGCACGCTTTGCTCGGCTGCCGCGCCGTCCGCCTTCAGAACGGCGTGATCCGGCCCGACGATCGCGCCGACCAATTGCCGCATATTGGTTTGCGCCGTGACAAATGTTCCGGCGTTCTGCCCGTCGCGGAACACGGTCACCCGGTTCGAAATGCGGAAGACCTCGTTGAGGCGATGCGTGACGTAGATCACCCCGACGCCCCGCGCGGCGACCGCGCGGATCGCCTCGAACAGGATCTTCTCTTCATCGTCGGTCAGCGCGGAGGTCGGCTCGTCCAGGATGAGCAGGCGAACGTCACCCATCAGGGCCTTGGCGATCTCGGTCATCTGGCGATAGGCAAAGGGCAGCGAGCCGACCATGGCGCGGGGATCGAGCGGGATGTTCTGCGATTTGAGGAATGCTTCGGCCTGCGCCACCAGCTGGCGCTTCTTCAGGAAGCCGAAGCGGGTCCTCGGCTCTCGCCCCAGCAGCAGATTGTCGGCAACCGAAAGCGATTCGACCAGGCTCAGATCCTGGTAGACGACCGCCACGCCGGCGTCGCGCGACTGGGCGGGCGAAACGAACGAGACCGGCTTGCCATCGATTTCGATCGAGCCGCCATCATGCACATGCACGCCGCTCAGAATCTTGATGAGCGTCGACTTGCCGGCCCCGTTTTCGCCAAGCAGGGCGTGAACCTCACCGGATCGGATTTCGAGACTGACGCCGCGCAGCGCATTGACGCCGCCAAACCGCTTCCTGACGCCCTCGACGCGCAGCAAGGGTGTCTCGGACATCAGCACAATCGAACCCTGTTCGATCATGGCGCCTGCGCTTCCTCCCGTTGACGCGTCCCCTACCCTTCATGCGAGATCGTCTTTTTGAGACTTCTCTTACTTTTTTTGTGACTTTTCCATCAGCGGTACGAAATGTCAAATGAAGGCTTGTCGCCGCATGAGGCATTTTGAAATCAGGTCAGGCCTCGCCGAAAGATTCCGGCCCGACCTCGCCATGTTCTGTGATGACGGCGTCGAAGCCGTCCATCGGCGCGAAGAAGGCGCGCTTGAGCTTGCCGATCTTGCTCGAGTCGACGACCAGGTAGTTCTCGCGCGCCAGGCTCATCACCTTCTGCTTCACCACCGCTTCGTGGAAATGCTCGCAGGTGGCGCCGCGCTTGGCATCGACACCCGAGGCCGACAGGAAGGCGACGTTGATGCCAACGCTCTTCAAGATGTCGAAATCATGCGTACCCGAGAAAGACGCCGAGGCGGGATGATAGACACCGCCCAGCATGATGATCGTGACATTGGCCTTGCGGGTCAGGCGTTCCGCGACATTCATGGCGTAACATATTGCCGTTATTTGATAATTGTCGGGAATGAGATCGATCAGATGGATCAGCGTCGTGCCGCAGTCGATGAAGATCGTCTCGTCGGGCCGTATCTTGCACACCGCGTGCAGGCAGGCTTCGCGCTTCGCGGCCGCATGGCTGTCGGCCGCGGTCGCCAGTTCGTAAGGAGCGTCGGTGTCGATCTCCGCCGCCGCCAGTATATGCCCGCCGAGATAGGCGATCTGTCCCTGGTTGGTGGCGATGTCACGCCGCACCGTCATCTCGGAAACGCCGAGAAGAATTGCCGCTTCGCTGAGATGAATGACCCGCCGTTCCGACAGCAGATGGATCAGCCGGGCTGTCCTTTGTGCTTTGCGAGAAGTCATGCGTGCGGGCCTGTCAGTCACGTGAAATGTGAGGAACTTAACAACTGCTCGCATTCAGTTGCAAGCGCGGTGTGCCGAGCCGCCCTGCTGTCACGAGCGGACAGGCCGAATTGCCGGTTCAGGGGACGAAGCTGGAGGAAGGCCGCCATCGGCCAGGTACCGGTTGAGCGTATCCATGAACGCGTCGATGTCGGCCACCGTCGTGCGATGGTTGACGATAGCGCAGCGCACGACCAGCTCGCCGTTGATGATTGTCCACGAAGGCGCGGCCAGGCCTGATTCCTGGAGATCCAGAACCAGGTTGCGGACAAACTCGGGGTCCGCCCCGCGAATGCCGAAACAGACGATGTTGAGCGCCACGGGCGCCTTCAATTCAAAGGCCGGATGGCGTTGCAGGGCTTCGGCGAGATGGCGTGCTAGCATGCATGTGTAAGCGATCGAGCCGCCGATACGATCCGTCCCAAGCGCTTCGATCGTCATCCATGTTTTCAAGGCGCGGAACCCGCGCGACAGGTCGGGGCCGAGATCGCAAGGCCAGGTTTCTCCGGCGGCAAGCCCACGATTCGCCCGCTGCAGATAGGCGGCCGGCTGCGCGAACGCGCGCTTGTGGGCATCGCCATCGCGCACCAGAAGGAAACCGGCATCGTAGGGAACCTGGCCCCCTTTGTGGAAGTCGAGCGCCACCGATGCCGACTTTTCGATGCCCTTGAACAATCCGCGCAAGGCATCGGACAGCACGGCGAGCGCACCGATCGCGCCATCGACATGGAACCAGAGCTTTTCCCTGGAAGCGATTTCGGCGATGTCGGCCAGCGGATCGATGGCCCCGGTGTTCACCGTTCCCGCGGTGCCGACGACCAGAAACGGCAGGAACCCCTCGGCGCGGTCCTGTTCAATCGCCGCACACAACGCGCCAGGCAGCATCCTTCCGGCATCGTCGGCCGCGATGGTCCGCAGATTTGCCGATCCGATGCCGGACAGCTGCATTGCCTGCGCGATGCAGGAATGCGCCTCGGTGGACGTATAGGCGACCAGCTGGCGGTCGCAGTCGCGCAGGCCGGTCTCGCGGACGGACTGGCCCAGTGCCTTGGTCTTGGCGATCGTCAGCGCGACGAAGTTTGCCATCGAGGATCCGGTGAGGAACAGGCCGCTCGCGCCACGGGGGTAGCCGAGCGCCTCGCTCATCCAGCGTACGATCTGCTGTTCGACCACGAGGCCGGCATGGTCGCGGCCGCCGCAATTCATGTTCAGGCCGCTCGCGACGATTTCCGCCACCATGCCGATCGGCGTGCCAGCGCCGTGAACCCAACCCATGAACGAGGGATGCAGATTGCCGGTTGCGAACGGCATGATGTGCGTGCGCATATCATCCACGACATCGCCGAGGTCGCGCGGTTGGTGCGGCAGCGGCCGGGCAAACCTCGCGCGCGTTTCATCGGTCGGCCGCTGCCATACCGGTCTTTGCCGGATGGTTTCGATGTGGGTGATCATGTCGTCCAGCAAGCCATGCGCGGTCTTGCGGAACTGATCCCAGTCGGCTGGATCGAGGCTGGTCTCGGCCGCACTGTCGGCAGCCGGGTCGCTCTGCTCGGTGGATCGCGGCATCAGCTATCTCGTAGATGGCGCAGGACCACGGACAATTTCTGGAAGAAAACGTCGAGCCTCGATTCTATCGGAGCGAACGCCTGCTGCAGCGACTGGCCGGCCGACATTCGCGTCGAAACGCCGATCACATCGGGAGCGGAGGCGGCAACACGCAGCACCGTGCGCGAACCCAGGCGCACGGCCTGCCCGATATGGCAGATCGGGCCTCCGTTGAGACCGCGCATCGACGCCTGGACAGCCTGGCATTCCTCGAACGACGCGAAAGCGCCGGCGCCGTTCGTGACGGTCAGCGGGACCATGGCGCGGGAACCAAGATGGTCGCCTTCATCGTCCTGATGCAGGGAAATACCGTCCACGGCGTCGATGCGAGACCGCACAAGGCGGACGAACTCTTCCTTGACGAGGCTTTGCCGGGCCTCGTCGATCCCGGCATAGCGATCGAGATGGGCGAGCGCCGCGACCCAGCGCAAACCCAGCCCCAAATTCAATTCCGACTTGAACGCGAAGCTCATCCGCTGGCGAAGGGCCGCCGGCCAGTCTTGCGCCGCGGTGTATTCCGCCAGGCCCGCCGGGATATCGGACCTCGCCGCAAGCTCCTCGGCCAGTGCCGGGGGGATGAGAAGCGCGCCGGAAAAGGGCGGGCCGGCGATGAACTTGGAGCCGGTCAAGGCCACCACGAAGCCATCCGCCAGATCCTGCCCCAGCCGCGCAATCGAGCCGCGGAACTGGCAGGCATCGACGATCACCCGCACCCGTCCGGGGGCAAGCGCCGCGACATGGCGCGCGGCCTGCCGCGTTACCGCCGGCAACCCGGTTTTCGACGCATCGAGCACGTGGACGAGGACATCGCGATCCCGTCTCAATTCCAGCTCGACGGCGGCGATGATCTCGGCATCGATTTCATGCTGATGGCGGGGCTCGCCGGTCTCGTTGCGGATAGCGATGGTGCGCACTTCGATACGATCCGGCGGCAGGCCTTCAAGCGGCGCGCCAGCCTCGACGGCGCCGCCGAGCGCCGTCAGATCCGAGTAGTGGCGCCCCGCCGCCGCCCGTGGAACGCCATTCCCCGTTTCGTCGGGCGCGACAAGCACATTGGTCAAGGGGCGCCTGGAGACACCGGCGACCATGCAGAGCGCGAGAAGCTCCGCATCCGTTCCCGAGGCCGCGAGAACGATTTGGGCGCCCGCACAGCCAAGATTGCCGGCGATCCGGTCGCGAATGTCGGCGAACCATTGATCAGTCGCGACAGGGGAAGGCGAAGCGATATCCATGAGGCGCGCCAGTTCGGCCCCGGCCGCCTGAAAACCCTCGCGCGAGATATTGCTTGCCGTCGTCGACGAGAACGAGATTTCATCGTCGGCCGGCGTTGCGCGCGTTCCGTAGCGGTTGCGCCGCGTGATCGCGTCCGGCCAGATGCGCCTGTCGCCACCCGTGCCGAGCAGGAAGGAAACGGAGGCCGGGGAACGGCGGTCCAGGCCCTCCGTGTCCGGGACCGGGCTCGCCGGCACCTGCAGGATCCCGCGCTGAGTTGCAGGCATGATGGTCTCCGTGGTCAGGGCTGCGGTAGCGAGGCGATCAAAGCGGTTCATTGGCCGCCACGGCACCGGCCAGGTAGGAGATCTGGATGTCATGGCTGATCAGCGGTTGCAGATCGCTCGCCCGCTGCGTGAATTCCAACCCGCACCGGTCGACATAGGCACGATCGACGCGTTCGCAGAAACCCGGATCGATGATCTTCTCGCCATCCCAGAAAACGGCGTGGCCGGTGTTGGGAACGGTCGGCGACACCACCCCTATGATCGCGGGCTTGGCCCACAGCATGTAGATGCTGCTCAGGAGGACGAAACCGCATTTGTTGGCAACGCCGCGCATGATCGAATGACTCATCGGGCCGCCGAGCGGATAGGACGGATCGCAGCCTCGCGCGATGTCCTCGATCTCCTCGTAGGTTCGGCCCGTGAGCATCGCCAGGGCACAAACCAGGCAGTCGTCATGGGTCCGCTGGTAGACGGCTGGTTTTCCGGTATGGGCGCATTCGGTCGTCGGCGCTGTCCGCGCCACGCGCCGCGCCAGCGCGTCTTCGAATGCCGCGAAGAGCTTGCGCATGGCGCCCTTCTTGTAGGGAAAGATGCTCTCCCAATCCATGGAATGGACGATCATCGCCACATCAGCCTCGAACACCAGCAGGCGGCCGTCGGCGAGTTCGGCACAATCGATGGCGAAGTAGTCCAACCCGAGGCGTCGATGCAGCGCATCGAAGGAACGCGCGTGGCGCACCGCGAAATCGCTGTCGAAATTGGCCATCCACAACGCTTCCTCGGCACGCCTGTCTTCGTGCTGGGTCATGCCGGCGTTGAGATAATGGACCATCCAGTGCTCGGAAACCGCGAGGTGGCTGGCGTAGGGTCGCCCGTTGATGAAGGCGACGCGTTGCTTGCGGAATTTGCCGTCCGTCCCGCTGTAGTCGATGAAGGGCGTGACGTAGAATTCGGTATCGGCGTGCGAAGCCAGATAGGCCGATAGCTCCGATCGCGTGGCGATCTTCTCCATTCCCTTGCCGGCATGCGTGCCGAGCGGGCGGACAATCACTGGAAACGCCTTCGCCACCTGGATCGCGTCGACCTCGATCTCCCCGGACGCCAGTTTCTCGAGCACGGTCCGGTCGACGCGCGCAGCGGCAGGCGCAAGGATCGAGGGTTCGTCCTTCAGCGCTTCGGCGACGCCGTCCCTGGACAGCGCCATGATGAGGCGCGGCGCGTTGTTCATGATCGGGCCGGTCCAGTCGCGCAGCAGCCGGTCGAGGTTTGCCAGCACGGCCAGATTTTCGGCGGACTCGCCAACAGCCACGAAGGCGACATCGTGCTCGGGAACATCCGCGAGGTCCGTCGTGTCGGCGTCGACATAGTAGAGCAGCAGGTTCGCGTCGGAGTGCTCGAGCAGGAATTCGATCGGCGTGTTGGCCATGAAGTCGCCGGCCGTCATGAACACAAGCACGTTCGGTCCCGTACCGCGTCCGTTGCGTATCAGATACTTGCGGCTGATCTCGAGCGCGGCCTTCTGGCTGAGCGCCGCCTTGTCTTCCTCGCCGATCGCATGAAGCAGGATCGACACATCCAGAAACGCCGCGGCATCCGTGATATCGGCCGAAATGCGCCCGAACAGCGTGTCCCACAAGGGAGAAATATCGCGCCCCTCGAAGACAGCCCGCACGATGGGCGCCTTGCCCATGATGAGATTCGGTTCGTCGAGGGCCTCGATTTGAACTGCCGCGCTTTTCAAGCCCTCAAGCCTTCCGTCACGCGGTGGTTACGGCCGGTTCAGCCTCCACGCCGCTTGCACGATGTGCGGCGCCACTCTGGCTCCCGGCGCTTGTGCGAGCCTTGTGGCGTCCCGCTGCGCAAGTCGGAAGATTCGCGGCTGGGAAGATCACAGGCGCAAGTGCGGATCGGACTCTGCGTGGTTTCGGTGGTTTCGCGGTCGCGGAAGGCTATGTCGCTTCCTTCACTCGCCAGCCCTCGCCGAGGTCCCCGCCCCGAACCGCAACCCGTCCATCAAGAGCTTCACCAGCCGGCGCGAGCGGTCGCGCCATTCCGGGGTGTCGGGCGCCGAATAGATGCCGGACAGCGCGTGCAGCACGTCGGAGGCGTCGACGTCGCCGCGGATGGTGCCGTCGGCCACTGCTGCGTCAACCAGTTGCCGCAGGGCCTGCGATACCCTTCCCGACGTGTCGGAAAACAGCGTCGAATTGGTGGTGAGCAGGATGCGCAGGCTGGTCGCCAGGCCGCGCTTGGTGGCGATGTAGTCGACGAAGCGCTGCATCCACTGTTCCAGCGCGACATCGGACGGATGTTTTTCGGCGAGTTCGCCGGCGGCCGCGCACAGCCCTTCCGCCTCGCGCCGGTAGACCACCTCGACCAGATGCTCGCGCGTCGGAAAATGCCGGTAGAGCGTGCCGATGCCGACGCCGGCGCGGCGCGCGACCTCTTCCAGCGAGGCATCGATGCCGCGCTCGGCAAAGACGACGGCAGCCACCTCGACCAGCCGGTCGCGGTTGCGCTGCGCATCGGCGCGCAGCCGCTTGGCGTCCGCGGCATCGGTCTTCCGTCCAGCGCTGGATGGCTCTGCGGCCAATTTCTTTCTCCACGTCGTGTCTAGGGCTTGAACCCGGCCGGGTCAGCCCCCACGTAATAAACGGAGGCGCCTCCGCTTTAGTGGAGCACCTTTATCATATAATCAGGGGAACCGGTATGTCACGTCTTTCAAACCTGCAAGCCGACATCTCCCCTGCCCGCCTGTCTCACGCGAGATTCGCTGTCACTTCCGCCAGTACCTGACCATAAGGGTACCTTGCCCTTCGCCGGCAAGGCACCAGTTCCCTTCCATCCGCGTCAAGCAAACTGGAGCCAGACGCCCATGACCAGCCTTCCCATCACCCTCACCATCAACGGACACCGACACGAACTGGAGGTCGATCCCCGCGTAACCCTGCTCGACCTGCTGCGCGAGCGGCTTGATCTCACCGGCACCAAGAAGGGCTGCGACCGCGGCCAGTGCGGCGCCTGCACGGTGCTGGTCGACGGCAAGCGCATCAACTCCTGCCTGTCGCTGGCGGTCAGCCATGACGGCGCCAATGTCATGACCATCGAAGGCGTCGCCCGTGGTGAAGAGCTGCATCCGGTGCAGGCCGCCTTCATCGCCCATGACGGCTTCCAGTGCGGGTTCTGCACACCCGGCCAGATCATGAGCACGCTCGGCCTGATCGCCGAAGGACAGGCCGGCGACGATCCCGAACGCATCCGCGAGGGGCTGAGCGGCAACATATGCCGCTGCGCGGCCTATGGCGGCATCGTCGAGGCCGTCCTGGAAGCCCAGCAGCAGCTTGCCAAGGCAGACCGGAGGACCGCGGCATGAGAGACTTCGATTACATCAGGCCCGCCACCATCCCTGACGCTATCGCGGCGGCGGCCGAACCTGGTTCGGCCTATCTCGCCGGCGGCACCAATCTGCTCGACCTGATGAAGGGCGGCATCACCAGCCCCGAGCGCATCGTCGACATCTCGCGGCTGCCGGAGCTCAACCGCATCGAGCGGCTCGACGATGGCGGCCTGCGCATCGGCGCGCTGGTCCGCAACGCCGATCTCGCCCACGACGCGGCGTTCGCCAAGGCCTATCCGGCGGTGGCCGAAGCGCTGCTGTCGGGCGCCTCGGCGCAACTTCGCAACGCCGCCACCGTCGGCGGCAATCTCCTGCAGCGCACGCGCTGCAGCTATTTTTACGACACCGCCAGCGCCTGCAACAAGCGCGAGCCCGGCGCCGGCTGCGCGGCACTTGGCGGCGAAAACCGCCTTCACGCCGTGCTTGGCTGGAGCGATGCCTGCATTGCCACCCATCCGTCGGACTTCTGCGTGCCGCTGGTGGCGCTCGACGCCGTGGTCGAGATCGAGGGCAAGGCGGGTCGGCGCCACGTCACGCTGGCGGAATTCCACCGGCTTCCCGGCGACACGCCGCAGCGGGAGAATGCGCTGGAGCCTGGCGACCTGATCGTGGCGGTGCGGCTGCCGGCGGAGGCTGCCTCCTTCGCCGCCAATGCCCGTTACCTAAAGGTGCGCGAACGCACCTCCTATGCCTTCGCGGTCGTCTCGGCAGCCGCGGCACTCGTCGTCGACGGCGGCAAGATCCGCGCCGCAAGGCTGGCATTGGGTGGCGTCGCGGCCAAGCCATGGCGGGCGCGGTCGGCGGAAGCCGTCCTGCTCGGCGCCGATGCTAACGAGGCGACCTTCGCCAGCGCTGCCGATGCCGCTTTGGCCGACGCCAGTCCCTCAGGCGACAATGCTTTCAAGATCGAGCTTGCCCGCCGCATCGTGGTCAGGGCGCTGATGTCCGCTTTGGCGGGAACGCCCGAGCGGCTGCCGGCCCTCCCTGCCTCCCCGTTCTCGAACATTCCCGGAGCGCGCCATGACGCTTGAACTCAGCCTCAACCAGCAACCCGCCCATGCCCGGCAGGGCTCCAGCATCGGCCAGCCGCTGACCCGCCGCGATGGCTTCCTGAAAGTCACCGGTGCGGCCCGCTACGCGGCCGACAACCATCCGCCCGGCATGCTCTATGCCGTGTTGGCCGTCAGCAGCATCGCGCGCGGCCGCGTCGCCTCGCTGGATATCGAGGCGGCCAAGGCGCATGCGGGCGTGGTCGAGGTGATGACGCCCACGAACCGGCCGGCGCTCGCCGCCGACCCGGACGCCAAGGACCATCCCTTCATGTTCCGGCTCGACCTGCTGCAGAACGATCAGGTCCGCTACCCCAACCAGACCATCGCCGTAGTGATCGCAGAGACGCTTGAGGCGGCGACCGAAGGGGCGGCGCTGCTGTCGCCGCGCTATGAAGCACTGCCGGCGCGCGTCGGTCTCGACGACGCCGAAAGCTTCGTGCCGCGTGGTGTCGGCGTCGGCGGTCCGGCGGTGCAGCACAAGGGCGATAGCGAGGCCGGCCTCAAATCGGCAAGGACGCGGATCGAGGCCACCTACGAGACGCCGGCCCAGTACCACAACGCCATGGAGCCGCACGCGATCGTCGCCGCGTGGGATGGCGACCGGCTGTCGATCGACACGCCGAGCCAGGGCCTGGCCATGGCGCAGGGCCGCATCGCCGGTCTGTTCGGCATCGCGCCGCAAAACATCCATATCCGCAGCCCCTTCCTCGGCGGCGGCTTCGGTTCGAAAGGGATGATTTCCGGGCCGCAGGTGCTGGGCATCCTGGCGGCGCGTCTCGTTGGCCGTCCCGTCAAGCTGGTGCTGCGGCGCGAGCAGATGTACGGGCCGGTCGGCCATCGCGCGCCGACGCGCCAGACCTTGCGTATGGGCATGGATAACGAGGGGCGGCTGACCGCCATCCACCATCATGCCAAGACCGCGTCGAGCACGTTCGACGATTTCTTCGAACCGGCGGCGGACGCCTCGCACACGCTTTATGCCAGCCCCGCCATCACCACGTCGCACGAGGCGGTGCGGCTCGACACCGGAACGCCGCTGTTCATGCGGGCGCCAGGCGAAGCCACCGGCTCGATCGCGCTGGAAAGCGCCATCGATGAGGCGGCTCACGCCTGCGGCATGGACCCGCTGGAATTCCGGCTGAGGAACTATGCCGAGGTCGAGCCGATGACCGGCAAGCCGTTTTCCTCCAAGGCGCTGCGCGAGTGCTACAGACAGGCCGCCGAGGCGTTTGGCTGGGCGAGCCGCCCGCTTCAGCCGCGGCTGATGCGCGACGCCGACGGTTTCCTCACCGGCTGGGGCATGGGCACGGCGACCTTCCCCGCCATCATGTTCCAGGCCGAGGCGCGGGCCGTGCTGAAGGCCGATGGCAGCGGCCTGATGGAGACTGGCGCCCAGGACATGGGGCAAGGCGCCTGGACCGCCTTTGCCCAGATCGCCGCCGACGGCCTGGGGCTCGACATCGACCAGGTCGATTTCAGGGCCGGCAGCTCCGACCTGCCCAATGCGGGCATTGCCGGCGGCTCCGGTCACACGGCGACGGCCGGCATGGCGATCCACAATGCGGGTGCCGCCGTCATCGCCAGGCTCGCCGATCTCGCCACCGGCCATGAAGCCTCGCCGCTGTTCGGCGCCGGCAACGAAGGCGTGCTGGCACGCGGCGGCCGCCTGTATCGCCGCGACGATGAAAGCCGCAGTGAAAGCTATGCCGAGATTCTTGCGCGCGCCGGCCTCACCGAGATCGAAGGCCGTGGCAAGGGCGCTCCGGATCCGGCATCGCAGGAGACCTACGCCAAGCACGCGCATGGCGCCGTCTTCGCCGAGGTCAAGGTCGATCCCGATTTCGGCCAGATCCGCGTCACAAGACTGGTCGGCGCGTTTGCCGCCGGACGGGTCATCAATCCGCGGCTGGTGCGCAGCCAGTATTATGGCGGCATGATCTGGGGCGTCTCCTTCGCGCTGCACGAGGAAGCCATCACCGACCGGCACTCGGGCCGGATCCAGAACGCCAACCTCGCCGAATACCATGTCCCGGTGAATGCCGACGTACCGTCGGTCGAGGCGCTGCTGGTCCACGAGGACGATCCTTACGTCAACGCGCTCGGCATCAAGGGCGTTGGCGAAATCGGCATCACCGGCACCGCCGGCGCTGTCGCCAATGCGGTCTGGCACGCAACCGGCGTGCGGCCCCGGCGCTTTCCGATCCGCATCGAGGACCTGCTGGGGTGAGGAGTGGTGCGCCTAGCGGACGGGAAGCCAACTGCCTGGCTTCCCGAACGACG
Organism: Mesorhizobium sp. Mes31; assembly: GCF_024519675.1. Lineage (NCBI taxonomy): Bacteria > Pseudomonadati > Pseudomonadota > Alphaproteobacteria > Hyphomicrobiales > Phyllobacteriaceae > Mesorhizobium > Mesorhizobium sp. Mes31. The sequence continues at coordinate 34,627 of NZ_JALJRL010000032.1, forward strand.
AACGGGGAAGACCCGGTCCGCCTTCGGGCGGATCAAAAGGTCCAGTGGACCTTTTCAAGGGGCTGAACGCCCGAAGAGCAGAGAGCGAAAGCGACGGGCCGGACAGCTGGCGCTAGACCGCCGGCTGCCCCCCTGCCCAAAATAGATCAATCCCACCAGCGTCAAGCAACTGGAGCCCGACGCCCATGACGAAAACAACGATCCCTGTTCATCTCGACATCAACGGCAACCATCACGAACTGGAGCTCGAGCCGCGCGTCACTTTGCTCGACGCCTTGCGCGACCGGCTCGGCCTGACCGGCACCAAGAAGGGCTGCGACCACGGCCAGTGCGGCGCCTGCACCCTGCATGTCGACGGTGAGCGCGTGCTGGCTTGTCTGACGCTGGCCGCTCAAGCCCAGGGCCGCGCCATCACCACCATAGAGGGGCTTGCACGGGAGGGCGAACTGCATCCCGTGCAGGCTGCCTTCCTCGAGCAGGACGCCTTCCAGTGCGGCTATTGCACATCAGGCCAGATCATGTCGGCGGTGGCCTGCATCCGCGAGGGCCATGCCGGCTCGGATGAAGAGATCCGCGAATACATGGCCGGCAATCTCTGCCGTTGCGGCGCCTATCCGCACATTGTCGCCGCTGTCCGCCAGGCCGCCTTGGAGGTCGCATCATGAGGGATTTTTCGTACCTGCGCGCCGCTTCAGTCGATGCGGCACGCGAGGCAGCCGCCCTGCCCGGCGCCATGCTGCTGGCCGGCGGCACCACGCTGATCGATCTCGCCAAATGCGGCGTTGCCGAGCCCGACACGCTGGTCGACATCACCTATCTCGAGGGGCTGGACCGGATCGACGTGAACGAGCGCGGCGCCACCATCGGCGCGCTGGCCAAAATGCGCCATGTCGCCGATCACGCCGACATCAAGAGCCGCTTCCCCGCCGTCTCGGAAGCGCTGTGGCAGGCGGCTTCCGCGCAGATCCGCAACATGGCGACCATGGGCGGCAACCTGATGCAGCGCACCCGCTGCCCCTATTTCCGCGATCCCTCGAATTTCCCCGCCTGCAACAAGCGGGAACCCGGCTCGGGCTGTTCGGCGATCGGCGGCGTCACGAAGGGACACGCCGTGCTCGGCACCGGTGAGGCCTGCATCGCCATGTATCCCGGCGATCTCGCCGTGGCCCTGGTCGCCTTCGACGCGGTCGTCCATCTCGGCGAGCGCCGGGTTTTGGTCGACGATTTTTTCCTGTTGCCCGGCACCACGCCCGACAGGGAACACGCCATCGAACCGGGCGAGATGATCACCGCGATCGAGATCCCCGGCTCCGCGGCCGCCCGCCGTTCGACCTACCTCAAGGTCCGCGACCGGCAATCCTACGAGTTTGCCGCGGCGAGTGCGGCCGTCGGCATCGAGTTCGAGGCTGACGGGCGCACCATCCGCGACCTGCGGGTGGCGCTCGGTGGCGTCGCGACAAAACCGTGGCGGGCGCGGGCCGTGGAAGCAGCGCTGAAAGGCAAGGTGCTGGAGCTGGATGCTGTTCGCGCGGCCAGCCTGCTCGCCGTCGAAGGCGCCGTCGACCATGGCGCCAACCACTACAAGATCGAGCTCGCGCCCCGCGTCGCAGCCAGGGCCATCCTCAAATTGGGAGAGACGGCATGACCGTTCACACAAGATATGGCGATGCTTCGGATGGCGTGACGGCGGAAGCCGTCGGCGGCCGCCTGTCGCGCGTCGACGGCCCGGCCAAGATCACCGGTGCCGCGAAATATGCCGTCGAGCAGCAACTCGACGGGCTTGCCTACGCCGTGCTGGTCGAAAGCACGATTGCATCGGGCAAGGTGCGCGCGATCGACACGACAGCCGCCGAGGCAGCACCTGGCGTGCTGCAGGTGCTGACGCCCGACACCATCATCAGCCTCAGGACCGCATCGGACTGGTTCGGCACGCCGCCGCCGGACAAACCCTATTGCCCGCTGGCGCGCGACATCACCTTCAGTGGTCAGCATATCGCTGCAGTGGTGGCGGAAACCTTCGAGCAGGCGGTCGCCGCGGCTGCCCTGGTCAAGGTCAGTTACGACGAGACGCAGGCCATCGTCGACCTCAGCGACGGCAAGGCCGGCGACGGCATTCCGGTCGATGCCATGACCAAGGAATGGGGCGACGCACAAGCCGCTTTCGCCTCTGCCCCGGTCCGGGTCTGCGCCGCCTACAACACGCCGCGCGAATACCAGGCGCCGATGGAGCCGCATGGCTTGATCGCGCGCTGGGAAGGCGACCAGTTGACCGTATGGGAGCCGAGCCAGTGGCTGGACGGCATGGCGCGCACCTATGCCGAATGGTTCGGCGTGCCGTTCGAGAATGTCCGGCTGGTCTCGCCCTATATTGGTGGCGGTTTCGGCTCCAAGGCGCTGGCGCTGAGCCATGGCGCGGTGGCGGCATGTGCCGCCAAAATGCTCGGCCGGCCGGTGCGGCTGGTGATGACGCGCCCGCAAACCTTCACCGGCTATGGCGGCCGCGCCGCGACGCGGCAGACGGTGGCGCTCGGCGCCGACCACGACGGCCGCATCCAGTCGATCGTGCATCGCGGCGTCAACGAGACCTCAATGGACGGCATGTGGGTCGAGCCGCTCGGGTCGGTCACCTCGATCATGTACGCGACGCCGAATTTCTCCTCCAAGCAGAATGTCGTGCGGGTGAATTCGGTGGTGCCGGGTGCCATGCGCGCCCCGGGCGAAAACCCCTCGGCTTTCGGCATCGAGAGCGCCATCGACGAGCTCGCTTACGAGGTTGGCATCGATCCGCTGGAGATCCGGCTGCGGAACTACGCCGAACAGGACCCCCATGCCAAAAAAGCCTGGTCGACCAGGCAGTTGCGCGAGGCTTTTGCCATGGGCGCCGAACGCTTCGGCTGGGCCAGGCGCACGCCCGAACCGCGCTCGATGCGCGACGACAACCAGCTGATCGGCTGGGGTGTCGCCGCCGGCACCTATCCGGTGCGGCGCGCCTATGGCGAGGCGATCGTGCGCATCCTCGCCGACGGCTCGGTCGAGGTCGAGAGCTCCTCGATCGACATGGGCCAGGGCACCTACACCATCCTGGCGCAGACCGCCGCCGAGACGGTCGGCGTGCCGGCCGAAACTGTCGTGGTCAAACTGGGCGACTCCCGCTTTCCCCGCGCCGGCGTCACCGGCGGCTCGCGGCTGGCCGGCGTGATGACCGGCGCCGTCTACAAGGCGGCGACCTCCGCGCTCGACCAGCTGGTCGGGCTGGCGATCAGCGACCCGCGCTCGCCCTTCCACGCGCTGCAGGCCAACACTTTGGTCGTCGCCAACGGCCGTATCGCCTCGCCGCGCGGTGACGGCCCCGATCTCTCCATCGCCGAACTGCTCAAAAGTGTCGGCCGCGACCACATCGAGGCCACCGGCGACACCATGCCGGCCAACTCGACAGCACAGGATCGCTACAAGAACTACACCA
>NZ_JALJRL010000033.1:0-37297 GCF_024519675.1 Mesorhizobium sp. Mes31
GCGCCGCGCGGCGCTGGGGATCTGCGATGGGGGCCGGGGATCGCCTTCGCTCACATCCGGACCAATCCCGTTTCATGTCGCCTTTGTAGTGGACCGCCTGCTTTTGCGGTCAACCCCCGTTGGGGGTACGCTCGGCAAAAATTCAGGAAAATTCGATTTCGGTCTTTTGTTGGCGGGCCATGCACTTTCCTTCCCGCAAGCGGGGCCCTTTGAAACTGCGGCCCGCTGTCTGCGGCAAATAGAATTTTCCGGAATTTCGCGCCGAGTGACCGCAGCAGGACGGCCCCCTCCTTTGGCGCCATCGGGAATGGTCCCGATGCAAGCGAAGGAGAAGTACCATGGCCACCACGATCGCAAACCTCACCGCCAAGGCCGACGGCTCGATGGAAGGCGTGTTCGCCACGCTCAGGGTCAACGCCCCGATCACCCTGATCCCGAACAACAACAAGTCCCGCGAGGATGCTCCCGACTACCGCATCGTCAACAAGCGCACGGGCTTCGAGATCGGAGCCGGCTGGAACCGCATCTCCCAGCGTTCGGGCGAGGAATACCTCTCGGTCAAGCTGGAAGCTCCCGAGATCGGCGTGATCTTCGGCAACCTCGCTCCCGCCCCCGGCGGCGAGGAGAACAAGAAGGTGATCCTGTGGAACAACCCGCAGTGAACCGCAGCGAGCCGGCCCCGCAAGGGGCCGGCCTTCTTTCTGTTCCTCACGATCAGGAGGCTTCGATGAGCCGCTACACCATTACCGTCACCAGCAACGACCGCTCCGACCCCGACGCCATTATCGGCTACGATCCACCGCTACGCAGCTTCTTCCTGCAGGCTTTCCCCGACGAGAGTGGCGACGATCTCGCTCTGTGGCTCGGCACCAGCGACCGGGAATACGAGACGATCGACGCGCTGCACATGGCCGCGCGGTCACGAGGGTTCGATTTCATGCCGCTCCCGAAGGATGTCGTCGCCCAGCTTGCCGATGATTTCGCCAGGGATGCCGCGCGCCCACCTCGTGATGGCCCACTCGCAGCGTTTCTGCGTCATCTGCAATCGAAGTAGTTCAATGAAACGAGGCCCGTGCCGGATGATCACCGGCACGGGCCTCTTTTTTGTTGTCCTGTTCGCTACCATTGAATGTTATCCCATCCGCCGGCGTTGTAGTAACCGCAACTTGTTTCAGGCGAAATCGGCGCGACGGACGAGAACCGTCATTTTGGGCCCTTGAGGTGGCTTGTCGTCCCCATGAGCGCATGCGGACGGCAATGCCCGTGAACGTATCCGGGCACGGCGATGGACGATTTCGATGCATATCCTGAGTTTGCTGTGTACGGGCGAGTCTGCCTTCGGCAGACCGGGCTCTACTCGCGGCATGCTGCCGCTCCCCGAGCCGGCTTCGCCGTCTCGGCCTTCGGTGACGATCCCATCTCGCGTGGCATCAGGGTCCGGATCGACCGGTCCCTGATGCCGCGAGGGGCAACCCCTCGAACACCCCGCCGGCTGGTCGCCGGATACGGGCGCATCCCCTGGCGGGGATGCGGGTCTCTATCTCTCTGACGGCCCAGTTTACTGGCCGCTCCCATCGCCTCAAGGACATCGCGGTGCCCCCAATTTTCCGCCGTCGCCCTGACGGGCGCCGCCAGAAAATCGGCTCCCCCGCTCGCCGCCTCCGGCGGTCGCTTCGCGATCCTTGACCCGATGCTCGACTTGCCCGTCGCGGGACCTCCGTCATCAAGATGAAGGAGACCATGACATGGCACACAACAATCTCATGCTTGTCGCGCAACTTTCGGGCCTGCGCATCAACGTCCTCGCAAATCGGCTTGGCTGCGATACGGAACTGGCGAGCGGCGTCCACGATCTCCTTGCCGAAAAGCTCGCGAAGATGATCGATGCGCAGCGCAATATCCTCGCGGCCGACAGGGCGCTTGTCTCGGCGCGCGGCACCGAAGGCGAAGAGGACGCCTTCTTCGATCAACATCACTACCAGACAGCCTGGTACGAAACGTGGCTGGTCGAACCGATCGCGCTCCTCGACGATTATCTCATCGACGAGCTGACGCACGAATATTTCGATTTTCGCGAAGCGCGCTGGTATTTCATGGATGGCGTGCTTCCCATCGTCGAGCGGGTTCCTAACGACAAGCTCTGCGGCCTCGCCGAGATCATCCAAGAGATCGAGGAGATCAGCGGCGCAAGGTTCACCGTCGAGAACGTCTATTACAGCGAGGCTGAAGCCGAGGCGGCGTGGTGGGAACGTACGGGTCACGACCCGGATACGTTTTTCGCATTGAACGACGACGGCCGCGATTGACGGTTCGAGGTCGGGGCGGCGCAAGCCGCCCCGACCTCTTTTTTTGATCGGCACGACCTGCGGGGAAGCTCAGCGCCGGGAACGGTTGACCCGCCGGATGCTCAAAATCCCCACCCCGCTCATTCTTTCGGTAGTTTGTGCTTGTGCGCGCGGATGTAATCCTGCACCGCCTTGCGGAGCAGTTCCGTCATGCTGTGGCCGTTGCTGACCGCCAGCAGTTTGAACTGGCGCTGCTCCAACGCCGTCAGGTAGTAGCCGCAACGCACCATTTCTTCCTCGCGAATCTTCCTGCCGGCGACGGGGTCCTTTTTCTGGCCCTGTCGCAACAGCTTGCGAAAGTCGGGTGCGTCCGTCGGCGATGCAGGCATCGACGCTTTTTTGCCCGACGGTTGCCCGACTCCTACCGTCGTTGCTTGAGATGCGCCGCCCTTCGGCGCAATGAACATGCTTGGCAGCGCCGGCGGCTGTGTCGAGATCGCCTTCAGCATCCGTGCTTTCTTGTCGTTGTCCGACTTGGGTGTGGCATCGTCGCTCATGCCGGGTTCCTTGTAGCTTCAATGAAGGCTTGGAGAATGCCGTCGAACACGCCTTCGCTTTCGGCGACCGCCTTCGCGTCAGGTTCGGCAGGGCTGTAAAGGGTCTGTCCGGACTGGAGATCGCGATAGGCGACGCGGTTATTCAGGACGTGCTCGGCGATCGGTGTGCCATTGGCCTGAATGATCGTGCGCAGCTCGCTCAACGCGCGCGCCCGGCCGTCGATGATGGTCTGTTTGGTCAACACGAACACCGCCGGTAACGGTCGGCCCCGGCTTTCGACCGCCAATGGAATGTAGTGGTCGGTGATCTGGATTGCGGCTGTGACGTCGTCGAGCGCGAAATAGACTGGCACGACGACGATGTCGGCCGCGTAGAGCCCGGCCATCAGATTGTCGTTGGTGGTGCCTTCGGTGTCGATCAGGACCACGGACCGCTCGCCATTGTGCCGGGCAGCGGCATCGAGAATTTCCTGCGGCGTCGTGGCACTGACGAGGTCGAGAGTGTCAGGGCAATTGCCGGCCTCACCCAGCATCTGGAACCAGCGGCTCATATTCTGGCGACGGTCGCCGTCGACCAGCGTCACCGCATAGCCCCGATGCAGCGCGACCGATGCGATCGCGCGCAACATGGTCGACTTGCCGGTGCCGCCCTTCGGAATTGCAGCGGAGATGATCATCGGCTTTCCCCCTGGCGGAATGTCTCGTTGTTTCCATGTTAACATCGAAACAAGTCACCAACAACACAGCGAGACATTGCCGCTCCCGATTCATCTCCCCGGTCGGGCACGATCAGCCAGATGACTGCATCTACACAGCGGCGGTGACGCTGGCGGAGCGTGAGTCAAATGCGACGCCGTAACGCCGAGCGGCAGGTGACGGCAGGCGGTCGGCTTCGCCCGCTTTGGCTTGTTGTCTCTATGTTAACATAGAGACAAGTCACCATGACACTAAAGATGCATGACATCATGTCGCCGCCATGCGCTGCAGTAGGGTGGTGTTGGGTGTGTAGTCTCGAAGCGTTTCGCAAATGTTGATTTATGATTATTGGCAGGATAGCCTATTTTGTGATACACACAAAATAGGCGGCGCGGCCCTTTCGGGCCTTAGCGCCCGCAAGCGGGCTTGAGAGATGAACACAGACGCCCAGAATGGAACGGTAGGGAGCGCAACGCGCCGTTATGGCGCGGTGACGCATGTCCGCTTTTCGAGCGAAGAAATGGCCAGCCTCAAGGCCATCGCGCAGCGGGAAAACGCCACCGTCAGCGAGGTCGTTCGGCGGCTGGTGCGAGCCGAGACCGGGCATCTGCCAGTGGCATCGGAGGCGCTCCTTCCGGCTATCCTCGAGATGACGGACCAGTTGCGTCGGGTCGGCCTGAACTTCAATCAGGCCGTGCGTGCCATGAACGAGGGGCGCGTTCCCTATGACGAGGATCTCGAAAGCGCACTGATTGCCGTCGGCGATCTGGTGCGACAGTTCCGGGAGGAATTGAAGGCGATGACGATCGGGTCCCGGAAGACGACGGGGACCAAGCCATGAGCCGCCGCCTTGCCGGTTATGCCGCCGAAATCGAGCGCTACCTGCATGGGATGCCTGTGGTGCGCGACGATCCGGATGACGACGACCGGACGGCAAGCGCGCGCCGGGAGGCCGGTGAATTCCAGGCCATGCGGATTTATGAGCGCGCCGGCGGGAGTGGGCGTGCCGGTGGAGTGCAAGCCGGCTCAGGAAGCGGCGGCTCTGCGTCGCCGGCGGCCCGTGGACATACGGGAGCGCCAGGCGCGAGAGTGGCATCCAGCAGGACTCCGAGACCTACCGCTGGTTCAGCCTCGCCCAAGGCTGCCAGCGCGCCCATCATGATCTATACCGCCACGCTCGCCGGTTTCCAGCCGGCAGAGGAGGAGGAAGACTGGAAGCGGCGGAGCGGTGGCGGGCGTGGCAGGGCAGGCGAGGGCGGCGGCCGGCATGTAGGAAGAAGCATTGGGGGCGTGCGTCCCGTCTATCAGGCGCGCGCGGTGGCTGCGCGCGCTGGCTATGCCGCCGGCGCCCAGCCTGCCGTGTTCAAGGTCATGCCCAAGCCGCCATCGACCAGCGAAGCTGCGGCGCGGCTGATCAATTATCTCGGCCGGCGTGACAATGAGAACGGCGAGAAGCACGATATCGACATTTTCGACGGAGACGGCCAGGTCCTCGCAACGAGCGCTGACCGAAAGGCGTTTCTGAAGACGTTTTGCGAGACGTTCGAACCACCGTTGGAAAACACCAATTTTATCGAGGTGCGTTTTGAGTTGGCAGGCGACGTCTCCAACGATGCCCTGAGGGGTGCATTGAACCAGGCGTTTGGATCGAAGCCGTTTGTCTACGCGCGCCAGGGCCATGTGGTGGAGATTTACGCGCATGTCGAGGAGCGGGCGGGACCGCTCGCCAAGGTGCTCGCCGGCGGCCGGGAGAACTCGCGCAGCAAGGCGCTCGACAAGATCGAGGCGCGCTTGCGCGAAGGGCTGGAGCAGGGAGGGATCGCGTCGACGGTCGAGGTCACGGCAGCGGTCGGCAACGAGAGGCAGGCGAAATATTTTCTGCAGAAGTTCATCCGAACGCATCCGGGCGTTCGCGATGCGAACGGTGAACCGGTTCGTGGAGCGAAGAATCCTTCAAAGGCGGCGGCGTCGGTCTATGAACAATGGCGGCCGCAGCTTTCGGGGCGCGAGCGGCGCAATGCCTACCATCTGCTGTTCTCGGCACGAACCGGCACGGATGCGAACGCGGTCATGGCGGCCGCACGCGCCGTGTTGGAAGAGCGCGCGCCAGGCTACAAGTTCGTCCTGGCGCATCACAAGGACACGAAACACGTTCATATCCATGCAATGGTGCAGGCGCGTTCCGCCGATCGTGAGCGCCTCAAATTCTACAAGCCGGATCTGGTCGCCTGGCGCGAGGCATTCGCCGAAAAGGCACGCGAGAACGGCATCGCCATGGTGGCGACGCGGCGCATGGACAATGCGATGACGCGGCCGTTCACGAAGGAACATGTGGGTGCCTATAACCGGGCGCAACGCGATCCACGCTATTCTGTCAGCGCCAGAACGATCGAGCGTGTAGAGGCCAAGCGGCAGCGCCGACTCGACGGACAGACGCTCGTGGCGAACGGCGATGCAATCGCGGCAGCCTGGCAAACGACCGCCACGACGATGCGCAATGTTGGCGTCACAGGGCTGGCGCTCACGGCCGCCGAGGCGATCGGCAAGAACCTTCTGCGGTACCGCGATGGCCAGGCGGGGAAGGGGGCTTCGGATGCCGTCACGCTTCGTGCGGCAGGTGAGCGGGGCCAAAAATCTTTCCTTACCCATCCCGGCATGAAAGAATTGATTGCGCTGATAGGAGATCTGGACATGGCACAGACACCTTTGGAGATGCGGCAGAAGATGGACCGCGTGAACAAGGCGCTCGACGCTATGAGCGAGACGTTGCCCGAAGCGGAACAGAACCGGTTCGAGCAATATCGCGAGGACGTCAACGACAAGATGCACGACCGGCTCGCGCGCCTGCAGTTCGAGGCGGAGCAGCAGCGGAAGGCGGGAGCGTCCGGTGGCGGCGAACCCGTTCTCGAACGCGAAGCGCGCGGGCGCGATCTTCCGGCGCGTGAAGATGCGCGTAATCCGGAGGCGTCACATCGGGACGCCGAGGCGGCCCGAAGCCGGCAGGATCAGCAGCAGGAGCGTAACAAGAAGAGGGTCCGGCAGGCCGAGGAACAGGATCGCCGCACCCAGCGGTCCAACGACAACGATTACGAGCGGTAGAGACGGTGATCGCGCAAGCCTCCGACATGGTGGCGCGTGCCATCCGCGCATAGAACGATGAGCGATAAGATTCTGGTCAGCGCCTGCCTTCTCGGCCGGCCTGTCCGCTACAACAGATCGGCCAAGGCTTTGGCGCACCCGGCACTGGAGCGCTGGCAGCGCGAGGGGCGGATTATCTCGATCTGCCCGGAGCTGACGGCTGGGTTCAGCGTGCCACGTCCGCCGGCCGAAATCGCGGCAGGCCAGTCAGGCGAGGCGGTTCTTTCAGACGGTGTACGCGTCATCGAGGCGACCGGCGCGGACGTGACAGAGCGTTACGTCGCCGGTGCGCGTGCAGCTCTCGACCTGGCCCGCCAGCACGGTTGCCAATTCGCCCTGTTGATCGACGGCAGCCCGTCATGCGGCAGCGGCTTCATCTATGATGGTGCGTTCGCCGGCCATAGGCATGTCGGTGCCGGCGTGACAGCCGCGCTTTTGCGGCAGCATGAAATAGAAGTCTTTACGGAAACCGAAATCGACGCCCTACAGATCCGCTTGCCGCAGGCTTCGGGCGGTTTGCCCGCATATCCTCCATGAGGGGACAACATGCCTATATCTTTGAAGCTGCGTTTTGTTCCCGGTCGGTATTCCGTCGCACGCCTGGCGCCAGATAGCTCAATCCCCGCTTGGGTTTCCGGGCCGGGATTTTCGGCCATCATCCGCGCCGATGATGAACTGACGATCGTATGCCATGAGGACCGGGTGCCCGAAGGGGTAGAGGCCGAACATGGATGGGCTTGCCTGAGAACGATCGGCCCTTTCGATTTTCAGGCGACTGGAATCGTCCACTCCCTTATCGGCCCTTTGTCCTCGAACGGCATTGGCATCTTCGTCGTCTGCACCTTTGATGGGGAGCATGTGCTGATCGCGGACCACGATCACGAGAAAGCCCGCTCCCTGCTCAGCGCGGCAGGCCATAATTTCGTTGAGTGATGGGGAGGCTGGTGAGTTTTGAGAAAACAATCGCTCTCGCAGCACGTGCGATCTTCGTGGCGGGCACTATCGGACCCGATCCAAGTTTCATCTTGATCGTACGGTTGGTAGATCCGGAAACGCGCCCAGCAGCCTAATTCGCGAACCAGGTTGGCCACTCATTGAAAATTAGGCAAGTCTGCATCGTGGGTGATAAATTACTTGCCGCATGATTTGCGAATAGGGGGAGCGGCTGTGCACGACGACGAATTGAACCACATTGTCGGAAAGAGCCGAGATGCGAAGAACGGCGGCTTTGACGCCCTTTCGACCAGTGAGCAACTGGCCGCTGCCTTTGTCCTGAATCGGCCGGATTGGCTGGGGAGCGCTGGCTACACGATGGCTGAAGCTGTCGAGCGGTTGGGCGCGAAGTGGCTCGCGCTGATCCCTCCCGCCGCGCGCATCCTGCGCGATGATGATGATGATGATGAGATCAGTGCCGGCTGACCCTCAGTTCTCGTCGACTAGGCCCGCGTTTCTGCATGCGGCCAAGATCTGGACCAGCAGCGGACCGCTCTTGGTCGATAAAGCATCACGGCTCCCCCGGAATGCCTTCAGATCGTAATTTTCTCGCCAGCCCCTCTATTCGTCTACGACGTCGGGCAAGGCCTCTTCGACAACACTCATGCCGTTGTCGAAGACTTCAGTGTCCCGCGATATGGCGCGGAAGGATCTGCCCTCGCTCAACAAAGCAGCAAGCGAGGCTTCCTTTTGCGGCGAAACACGGCTGGCGGCGGCCTTCGCGGCGAGCGCACCGAAATCAACCGTCTTCGCGGCAGAAGCCGTGCCGGAAATTTCCAACGATGGCTGGGATTGCGAACCGGAATCCGCATTTCTTCTCGTTCTGACCTGCCGTCGGATTGGCGGCGGCGTTCGACCGGCTTTTGCGGCGAATGTCGCGCCCCGGATCAATCGTGATTGCGCGATGCCGGAATGATATGGTCGAATAGGATAGGGCTCTTTGCGCTCAGCAGCCTTTGCCGGTTTGTCGCTGCCTAACGCGGCCGTAGGCAACGGTTCGAAAGCCTTCTCCCTGAGCTTGTCGTCCGCGAAATAGAAATTGCGTGTTCCGAGAATGGGTAGCCGGCCACGCGGCAGGATGATGACTTTATTCTGGTCCATCGTGCGGATTTCGTCGGGCCGCATGAGCGCGCGGCGGACTTCTTTGCGATGCACCGAGCGCGTGTAATAGGTATCGAACAGCGTAGCCTTTGTGCGGGTCACGTCCCTCTGCTCGGCCGAGGTCTCGCCAAGGTGTTCAGAGACATAGCGCAGGTCGTCTGCGTCCTGGGCGCCAAAGAATACCTGCACGCGGGCGGCGTTGATGAGGCTCTTTCGGCCTTCCTGGCGATAAATTTCGTCGACGGCCTTGAGCGACTGAACGAAAAACCACATCGAGATGCCGTTACCTCCGAGTGTGGAAGCCATCTCGGTGACGTTCTCCAGCTTCCCCAAGTTCTGAAATTCATCGAGCAGGATCAGGACCTGGTGTTCGTTCGGACGGGGTAAGGATTCCGACATGAAATTCATCATCTGCGTGATAAGGACATTGAACAGCGGCCCCAGCGAGCTGACCTGCTCGCGGCGGAAATCGAGATAGAGCGAGATCCTTTCGCGTTTGAGCGCCCGGATATCGAAGGTACTCTTCGACGTAGCTTTCATCAGCCGTTCATTGAGGAACGGCGCCATGCCCGTGCGCACGCCGGCATAGATGCCTGAGAACTGCCGTTCGGACATATCAAAGTAGGGCAGGAGGGTCTGCAGGGTGAAGGACGAGCATTGCGCCTTGCGTTCGCCGCGCAGCGTGCCGATGAAGTCTATCAGCGGCTCTTCCTCGCCGTTCATAATCCCCAGAATGGTTGCGAACGTCTTCTTTTCGTTCGGGATTGCCGGCGATTCCATGACAAACGACGCAATGCCGGTGAAGAGGAGCCGCGCGTCATTGACCCAATAGGGATCTGCGCTCGCCGGCGGCCTGGGGAACAGCGCCGCCGCCATGTTGCGAAGGTCGATATCGCGTTGCGCCGAATCGAGCGAGATGAAATCCATCGGATTGTAACCGGCGGTATTGCCGTCGCGATCGGCCGGCGCAAAGCGCACCACCTTGCTCATCCTGGAGCGATAGCCGGCGGTCGCATCGTAGGTTTCGCCGCGCAGATCGAGGACGACTAGCGAATGCGGCCAAAGGAGCGCGTTCGGAATGATGACCGCCGCACCCTTGCCGGAACGGGGCGGGCCGATGACAAAGCCGCCGACGTCGTCGCCGTCGACCCAGAGATATTTGCCGCCGCGCAGCTTAGGCCTTGAAAACCTCAATCGTCCGGTGCGCCTATCATGGTACGGCAAGGTCAGCGCCTCGACCAGCTTCCCCCCGGCGCGGCCTATGAAGACCCCGCCACGCTTCGTCAGGCCAGCCCTGGCAACGTCGGACATGGACATGAAATGCGCGTCGTTCGTTCGCCGCGGCCGCATGAAGAAGGCGATGACGAGCGGGAGGAAGAAGCCGAGCGCGCCGGCCGCCACGGCATATTGAACGCTCGTGAGATTGAACGCCCTGAGATCGGCCCAGGCATAGTGGGCCGCGGCCATAGGGTCCTTGTCGATCAGGGAGAAGATGAAGTCAGAGCCGGTTCGGTACCAATCGGTTGCGGCATAGGCGACCATGAAGCAGACGGCGCCCAAAGCGACGCCCATGAGCGCCATGAAAACCAGTTCGGCTGCCCTCTTCATCGCGCCGCCACTCCCGTTAGATCGTCTCCGATTTGGTGAATTTGATCTCGCTGATGGCGCGGTGACCACCTTCCGACCGAACCATCTGCACGACGACCGGGATCACTTCGCGCAGATAGTCGAGGATCTCGGCACGCGTGAGCCCGACATTGCCCTGCATGACCATGAGGGCAAGCCGCTCGTAGGCCGATCGTGCGGAATTCGCGTGCACCGTGGTCAGCGATCCCGGATGACCCGTATTGATCGCCTGTAGGAACGAGAATGCTTCCGAGCCGCGCAACTCGCCTAGCAGCAGACGATCCGGCCGCATGCGCAGCGAGGCTTCAAGAAGCTGTTGCGGCGTGACTTTCGCAAGGCCCTGGTCGCCCCTGGAGGTCAGCAGGCAAGCGCTGTTGAGCATCGGTGGCCGAAGCTCGCGCGTATCCTCGATCGTGATGATGCGCTCATGGTCCGGAATGACCTTCAGGAGCGCGTTGAGGAACGTCGTCTTGCCGGTGGAGGTGCCGCCGGACACGACCACGGAGATTCGATTGCGGACGGCGAATTGCAGGAATTCGAGCGGCGAGGTGTCGTGCAGCATTTCGATGAGCTTTCTTTCTTCGGCCGACAGCGCCAGGCCGCTTCCCAATGCCGTATGCTCGAAAGCGCCGCGCCGTGCATAATCGTCCAAGGTCATGTCCATGATGACCTGCTTGCGGATCGAGATTATGCCGCCGTCCGGCGCAGCCGGTGGCAAGACGCACTGAAAACGCTCGCCTGACGGCAGAGCGGCCGAAAGGACCGGCGTCACTTCGTTGACCACCTGGTTGCTCGCGGAGGCGACACCGGTCGAAACGGAGCGAATCCAGTTGCGGGTCAGCTCGCGCTTGACGACATGCTCCATCTCCTTTTCGCCAAGACGCTCAATGAAAACCTCACCGGGACGGTTGATGGCGATTTCAGAAACCGAATCCTCTTCGAGATAGGGCCAGATCGGTTCGAGTTCGGCGCGCAGGACGGGTGCACGCGCCCACGGATTTGGTACGGGCTGCACGACGTTCATTTGACCGGCCTCGGCGGGAAATACCTTGGATAATAATGGTCCTTCGGCGTCATGAAGAGCGGCGTTGGATCAATCGCCGTTTTCGGCCTGCCGCCGCGTTTAAGACGCGCCAGTTCCTCTTGAACGGGATCGGCGTAAAGAGCGGAAAAATCCAGGTCGCGGCGGACGAACACGACAACCGGCGTGCCCTGATCGACATAGATGGTCGGGGGAATGTTCTGGCTGTCGCGGAACGCCTCCTGCGCAAGCTGCTGCAGGGCAGTCGAGGATTTGTCGAACGCGATCGAGCGGGCGTCACGTTGCGAGCCAGAGCCGCCATAGGTGACGGTGATGGTTTGGCCCGTCACCGGATCGACGGTCGTGACCTGACGCTGTTGCGAACCGTCATTGTCGTCGGCAAGCGAGGAGAGATATTCCGACACGCCGCCGACGACGGAAAGCATGATCGCATTACCGTAGCGTTCGAGCCAATGGGTATCGATCCGTCCGCCGAGACCGCCGCGGCCGAGACTGTCGGCGCCAGGGGATGCAATATCGACGGAGATGCCGTCGGAACGGATGACGCGGTTCCACACGATAAACACACGCTTCTGGCCCCGCGCCAGTCCGGAACGGTACTCGCCGGTCAGGCGCGAGCCCTTCGGGATCAGGATGCGGCGGCCGTCTAGCGAATAGACGTCCTCACGTACGATAGCACGGACCATGCCGGGCAGATCGGTGTTGATCGCGGTTTCGAGAAAGCCGCGGATCATGGTGCCTTCGGCTATCATGGCGTCGGTGCGCCTGAAGACCCGCGCCTTCGCCATGCCTCGGGAACTGGATTCCGATTGCGAGAGGAAAGCCTTGTTCGGGTCGCTGTCGGCTCCCGGCACCGGGATGATCTGGCCGTCAGCGGCGATCTCGGCCTGTGCCGGGGCTTCCTGAGCGCCCGCGCTTCCGGTTTGATCGGTCGTCACCATCTGGTTCGAACGCAGGCGCTCCCACAACTTCTTCTCGGCTTCGGCTTCCTCGGCCTTGCGTCGCGCTTCCTCTTCGGCCTGACGTCGCGCCTCCTCGGCCGCCATCTGGGCTTCGAGCGCGCGCCGCTGCGCATCGAGATCCTGCCCCGGCTGCACCGTCTGGTCGACGTTATCGGCCTGTTTGGTATTGTCCTCGCCTTCGGCTGGCGACGGCACGACGATCTGATCTATCGCCTTGTCGGCCTGGTGCGGCGCTTCTGACAGTCCTGGCGAGCGAAATTCAGGCGGGTTGAAGTCCTCTTCCAAGCCGGCCGCGACGTCGCTCGACGCCGGAGAGCGCGGCCAGTTGATCCAGATGAGCGCGCCGGCGAGCAGAAGCCCGAATCCGACCATGGCGACTTTCGTGCCGACGCCGGCGCCGCGCCGCGCCACGGACGGGCTGCCATCGAGATCGTTATAGTCGATCTGGCTCATAGCTATCGTCCCCCATTTCGCGTGGACGGGAAGAGGCTGGTTTTACGGTCGAGCTTCGTCGGGCCGTATATGTCCGCGATCGGATCGACCCGCGAGGCGCGCGCGCGATTGTAAAGGCAGAGCGTCTTGCCATCGGCCCGTAGCGTGAACTGCCGCCCCACCTTGTCGACGATCGTATATTTGCCCTGGGTGCGCAGGTTCACCAGTGATTCATGGCCCTTTTCATCGACGACGAACATGGCCGGTATGTCGCCGGTGAATTCCAGAAACATCTTGGTGCCATCATCAAATACGACACGCGGCTTAAGGCTGTCCTCACCCTTGTAGGCATAGTCGTAATTGAGGTCAGAGATTTTCAGGTTCTTCAGATCGGGATCGGCCGCGCTCTGCCTCGCTTGAGAAAGCAGGCGGGCGTTCACGTCTTCATCGGGGTATTTGAACCGCACCTGAAACGACACCCGGTCGCGGTTGCTGTTCGATGCCTTGAGCAGCAGCGAATAGACGCGCCTGTTCGTCACGATGTTGACATTGGTCCAGGCATCCCGCTCGAGAGGCTTGACGAAGAGGAAGCGCGAGCCGCGTTTCGGGACGATCGACCAGCCCTTTGTGTCGCCGGCCGAGACGGTTTCGATCGTTTCTGTCGGGCTGAGTTCGATCATGGTGGAGACGCCGAGCGCTGCGTTGACCGTCGTCACATCGTTGTTGTCGAACGTAACATACCGGATGCGGGCATCCCGGGCGCTGGCGGTGAAGGCGGCGCCCAGTAAAACGAGAAACGAAAGGATCGCGCCGACGACCGGCTTCATTGCTGGCCTCCCGCTGTCGGGGCCGATTCCTGATCGCGCCGGTAGTCGGTGACCTGGAAGCCAAGCGGATTGTCGAACCGCCACTCGTTTTTCATCGGCGTCGAGGTGTAGCGGAACTTCACCACCGCGACCCAATTATCGGTGGTTGAGGTGTTGTCGCGTCGTGTCGTAGTGGAAAACCGCACGGAAGCCGTGTTGCGGTTTAGCAGTGAAACCGATTTGACGTTGACCGAAATCGAGACATTACGGCCATAAAGCTTGTCGAGCGACTGTGGATTTGAAGGGGTGTAGAGCCAGGTCAGGTCCTTCGATGCCGCGGCCGTCGAATAAAGTTGCGCCAGATCGTAGTTCGCCTTGATCTCGCGCACGTCATAGGTCTCGCGCGCACGGATATAACGAACCAGGTTGGCGGCCGTGACCGCCTCATTCTGTGACAGGTCGCCCGGTTTGAGAGCACGGGCGATTTCGAGGTAGCCGGTCGTTTTGTCGACCTCGACAACATAGGGCTCGAACTGCTTGAGCGGCAGGATCAAGACCAGTGTCAGCAGAGACAGTACCGCGACGACGGCGGAAACGCCGCTTACGATCCAGGCCAGAGTGCGCGAGCGCCTGAGCGAGCGGTGGGTGTCATCTTCCCAGGTTGCACCGGCCTTATAATAGGCTGAAGCAACGAGATCGCCGGCGTCCGGGGAGGTGCTCTTGTGTGCTGTTGACACTCTACTATGCTCTCGCTTGCAGACTTCGGCCATGCCCTGGGGCGGAAAGGCCACTCAATTTCCGACATTTGCGCTAAACCAGCGGCGCTCCGTTCTCGCGAGCTGCCCGTTGGATTGACGATCTGGCGGCGTCTCTGCTGGCTGTCCGGCCCTCGGGCATCCGTCTGTATGTTCGCGTGGCTCCGCGAGCCGCGGCGCCGATCCCCTGCGCCGCGGCTCTCCCACCGCGCCAATACCGAACGACAGCATTCTGGTAAGATCCGTGCGCTCTTGTCGCATCAATGTACCCGCCACCATTTAGAATGGCGGTAATCGCGGGAAGCTGCGTGAGGATGTATATCCCGATGATCGTCACCAGAACGAGGGGCAGCACCATCGACATCTTGTTATCGGCGGAGGCTCCACCCGACATGGCCGTGTTGAGCGCGAGATTGACCAGTGAAAAATAGAAGCCGAGAAAGCCGTATATGAGAATTTGCTGGATGATCAGGAAGGTCGTCAGCGAAATGAAGCCCTCGGAAATCCGGCTCGACCATCGATAGAGCCAGAGCACGATCCAGATCGGGGCAAGGGCGAGCGTGATGAACAGCATGATCTTCGCAGCGATGATCGCCGCGATGGCGATGGCCGAGAAAATGATGGCGGCCATGAGCACGATCGCCGACAGGATCGCGCCGAAAATATCGAACATCGAACCGGAATAAACCGCCGTGGCGACATCCTGGGCGCCCCGGTAAAGGTTGTCGATCAAAGCCGGTATGGCGTGCTGATCTGAGAGCTGGTTGCCCGTTGCGCGGGAAACGGCACCGACGATGATCTTTCCGACCTCGTCGGGGACTGCCTGAACAAGTTTGTAGATGGTCTCGGAGAACGTGCCCCAATGGAGCAGTAACAGATAAATAATAACCGCTCGAGCGAGGCGATAAGCCGCCTCGATAGGAGAAATGGTTTCCCGGCCGCTGATGATGGAATAGCCCCACCAAACGATATAGAGGGTAAGCATCCCGGTGAAAACCGACCCGAGGGCGTTGCCAAGCTGCATATAGACACTGGAAACGAAGCCCTGCCCGACGCCGTCGATGCCATCCAATATGCTTGTCGCCAGACCGTTCATTCGTCTTCGACAACGCGTTCAAAAGGCGTGGCGTTTGCGGGCTTGAGCAGCCCGCAGGCCGCATCTTCGGCGTAACCCAAAGGGGCGCATGGCGCCTTCAATTCACGGCCGGGTCGGGCGCACCCTGTCATCAGCAGTG
This sequence comes from Mesorhizobium sp. Mes31, assembly GCF_024519675.1. Taxonomy (NCBI): domain Bacteria; kingdom Pseudomonadati; phylum Pseudomonadota; class Alphaproteobacteria; order Hyphomicrobiales; family Phyllobacteriaceae; genus Mesorhizobium; species Mesorhizobium sp. Mes31. The sequence continues at coordinate 15,629 of NZ_JALJRL010000033.1, forward strand.
CTGTCGCGAGGACGGCGGTCGCCGCGGCGATCGACTGTCGGCTGATGCGGGAAGCCTGCATCAATTGTCAATTCCCGGACTTGCCGAAGTTCTCGAAGGGATTGACGTCGCTCGGCGTCATCATCCGCTGGACCTGACTTTGCCGCAGAAGCCGTCTTTTCATCTCCTCGTTGAGCGCGGCGACAGCGCCGTTTTGAACGCCGATCAACTCGTTGACCGCCCGCGCGTTTTCGAGCTGTATGCGTGTGTTCTGATCGACCGAGCCTTTCACGTCTTCCGATTGCCCAATCTGGCCACCGGCGGATTGCAAAGATTGTTCGCGCTGTGTTACGCCCTGCGACGCCTGTGAGGTCAGTGCGCTCAGGAGCGATGCGACGTTTACGCTGCCGGTGTATGCCGTGTTGATGGCGCTGTTCCGATCGCCTGTCACCTGCTGAATCTGCTTCACCAGTTGCAGCCCGTTGATGACGGCGCCCGCGACCTTCTGGATGTCGGGCGACAGTCCACCGAAGGACAGCGCGCCGCCGTTGAGAACCGAGCCGAAGCTGGGTGCTTGCGCGATCGACATATTGCCACCGAGGCCCATCTGCCCGATGCCAAGAGAACCATCGCGGCTTCCGGTGAGCGATTGTAAAATCTGTTCGCTCTTTTCCAGAATGTCCTTGTTGGAATCCATGATAGCATTCGTGTTCTTCGCGTTCTGCCGGGCAACGTCGAGATTAGCACCGTCAATGACGGCGATTTGCGCCATGGCGCTTCCAGACAGGAGCGCGAAAGCGAGGGTGAAAACGATCCTTCTCATGTGATCCTCCTATTCCTGAAGTGCCTCGATGACGCCCGCAGCACCATCCGGGTCGGCCGCTCGCATGATCGACTGGCCGTTCGCGCCGCCGGTGCGCGCGTTTTCGGTCGCGCACGGCAGCCAGTTTTTCCGCTCAATGTTCAGGCCCCTCAGCACGGCCGGATCGCACGAGAAGGGGTTCGCCGATCCCTCCTTGGGCGGCGTGATCGTTTTTGCCGTTTGCGAGGTGGCAGTATTCCGCATTTGCAGGAATTGACCGAGCAGGGCGGTAAAGTCTGCTGACTGCCTGATGTACTGGTTCGTCACATCGGCATTGAGGTTGCGTGCCGACGAATTGACCTCCCAGGCATCCTTATATTCGGTCGTCTGACCAATCGTGCCGAAGAGAGCTTCGATCAGCGAGGAATTCCCCTGAATCCTGGCCGAACTGGCGTCAAGATTGACGGCCGCGGTCGATGCGGTTCCAAGCGCGGCCTGTTGCGCCTTCCCGCCAGCGCCGCCCGCCGTCACGATGCTGATGGCAGGCGGCGCAGCGGCCGGCGCTGCCCCTGTCGACACGTAATTGTTGAAATAGGAGTGCCAGCGACCGACGCCACCCGCCCATTGCTTCTGTTGAGCGGCGTCAGAACCGTTGTACCAACTCGAAAGGCAGGAATAATTCGACGCCCCGCACTTCGAGACTCCCATGCCGAGATATTTCACGCCGCCTTCGATGTTCTGTTCGTTTATATCCCGGTCAAAGCCCATCGCCTTGCCGGTTCCCTTGGTGAGCTGCATCGCTCCCTTCACGCCGGTCGGAGATCCGGCACAGCTATCAAGGCGCGATTCCTGGTAGGCGACCGATAACGCCAGGCCCTCCGGAACGCCGTATTTTTGCGCATAGTAGCGGATCAGCTTCACGTTGCCGGCTTCACGCTTCAAAGCCTCGCTTGGCGAGCGGCGGTACATTTGCGAGCGGTACTTGCTGGAATAGGTGCAGACGACGCTCTTTTTCTTTGTCTTTTCATCGGCCTTGGCCTCATTCGACTTCTTGTTGTGGGATTCGTCCTCCTGCCGCTTGTCGAGGTTCGCATCGTCAATCACGGCAATCTGCGCCAGAACCGGCACCGACGCGACCGGAGCGATTGCGACGGCGGCGATCGCGCTCCTAAGCAGCTTCTTCATGCTCGCTCTCCCATCCGCACAGGTACGGCAACCAGGCTTCCGGTTCCTCGCCGTAGGTCTCCCGCAACCGCTCGCATTCCTTGATGTTGGCTTCGGTGCTGGACAGCACTTTGATGAGGTCGGGCATGGCCGACAGGTCGAGCCTCGCGACAATGGAGTCGCTGTCGTGCTTGACGAGGAACGTCCTGCTTTCCTTGGCTGTCCGCCTGACGAACTCGAATTCCTTGGCGGTCAGCGAGAACCGCTGCATGTACGATTCCTTGCTCGCCTTCGGATTCGGGAAAAAGACGTTGGTTTTGGTCTGCTCGATCAGCGACGACGATATTGAAGAGTTGACGACATCTTCGGCCGTTTGCGTACCGAATCCGACCACGCCGTTGCGCCGGCGAATGGTTTTCAGAGTCTCGTTGATGAAGGCCGCGAAAACATCGTCATCGAGCAGCTTCCAGCCTTCGTCGAGGAAGAGCATGAGCGGCGTGCCGTCGATGATCTCCTCGAGACGGTGGAAGATATAAAGCAGCGCCGCGGAACGCAGCTTCTTGTCGGCCAGGATTTTCGTCATGTCGAAGCCGACGACCGGCCTCGAGAAATCCACCAGGTCGACCGGGTTGTTGAACAGCCAGCCCTTGTCGGCCGGATCAAGCCATGGCTCGATACGGGCCGCCAGATCATTCATGCCCGGCGTGAGTGAACCGCGTAGCACTTCGGGAAGAAGGTCGAAGGTCCGGCTCTCACGGGGTAGCTTGTAGAGCTTGTCGACCGCCCCGTTGATAACGCGCAACTCCGCAACATCGAGCGCGCTGTCCTCGGGCGTCAGAATGTAGCGCAACAACCCCTCGATAAACGAGCGGTTCTCGGGTGTATCCTCCAGTTGCAGAGGGGCGAAGCCCGTCGGCTGCATCGGCTCCATTACTTCGTAGCGGCCGCCGAGCGCGCGAATGAAGATCTCCGCCCCGCGCATATAGTCGAAATAGATACAGCGCGGCCGCGGCGCGACGCGCATCGCCTCCGCCATGAGGAACGACAGCACCACAGTCTTGCCCGAACCGGTCGGGCCGAAGACCGTGAAGTGTCCAACATCATGGACATGGAAATTGAAGTAATAGGCGGTCTGGCTGGTCGTCTCGAGCAACGCGACAGGCCGCTTCCAGTGCAGCCCATCGCGTTGTCCAGAGGGGAAATTATGACCGGAGAACAGGCCGGCGAAGTTCAGCGACGAGATGAGCGCGCGCCGCGCGATGTAGCTGAAATTTCCCGGCAACTGCGCCCAGAAGGCCAGCTCGGTATTGAGGCTTTCGCGCACCGGCACGATCGACATGCGCGACAGCTCGGCCGTTACGTCGGAAAGCGCCCGGTTGAGCCCCTGCATGTCGGAAGAGAGTGCCAGGACGGTCATGTGATGCTGGCCGAAGACGACTTCCCCGCCCGCCAGCTTGTCGGCGCCCTCATGCACCGAATCTTCAACGGTCGTGCCCGCTTCGTCGGAGCCCTGGACCTGGTTGGCGATCGTGTTGATCCGCCGCATGGCCGTGACGCGGTCTTCGATCGCGAACGATTGCGTGAGAATGAATTCATGCGGCAACCGCAAGAGTCCGTCGAGCGATCCCGGCGCGGTGAAGGGCGGGTATTCCTTGATCGATACGATGGCGCCGACCTTGCTCGAATCCGGCCCTTTGATTTCCAGAGCCGCCTTGCCGAAGAAAAGTTGCCGCGTCGGACAGACCGCGGCGAGGCTCATCCGAGGCAGTGGCATTTCCACATCTGCTCCGCCAGCGAGGATTTTCGCGACAAACTCGGCCGGTTCGGAAAACACGCTTTCCCGCCGCTTCACAACGCCTAGCAGCCGCGCTCCATAAGCGGAAAAATCCTTCACGACGCCATTGAGAACGTCGTGCAGCTCCGACATGGCTTCTTCGCGGGTTTCCTCGCCTGCCGTATTGACCCGGAACGCATTGAGCGCCTTATCCACCCATCCGACGCGGCCGATCATCGGCCGGCGGATGATCGTCAGATACGCCTCGTTGACGAACAGATTTTTCGAGCGCAGCTCATCCATGTAGCGCGCGTCGAGTTCGGCCACGAACGGGTTGTCGAAGTCACCTTCGATTTCCGGCGTTATGTGACGGCGAATAATGGTCGAGTAGGCCGCAAATCGTGATGTCGAGAGATTCCGGAACGTCGTGTTGCGGTTGAACATGCGGTTGTTGAGTTCGGCCTGGTCCATGGTCTGGAAAGGCAGGCCGCTAAGCTGCACGACACCGATCAGAAAGCCGCTCTTCGTGACAATGAGGTTGTCATCGACGTGCCGAAGATACGGGACGTGCATTTCAACGGGCTTTTCCCGCTTGCGCTCGCGCCCATATTTGAGGTCGGGATCGACGCTCACGGCGAATAGCTCCTTGCGCCCCAAAAGCCGATGTTCCCGATGGCGCCGCGTTTGGACACCCGACGCTCGAAGATGTGGAAAATGTATGGGTCCCGCTGGCAGAGATAGGCGCTGACCAGATGCGTGACGCCGAACACACCCAGGCCGAGAACAAAGCTACTGGTCGCGATGAAGGCGATCACCGCCAGCATTCCATTCAGGGCGAAAACCTCATAGCGGACCCCCCATTTCACGGGCGGGCGCGTCAACGGCAGGCTCACAGGCTCGACATAGACCTCGTCGTCGTCCATTCGATCAGCCTCCCGCCGCCGACCTCACCGAATCGACAAAGGAAGCCGCACCAAACACGAGCGCGATGCCGATGATGATGGAGAAGGCCATCATCCACACAAGTCGGCCGGTCATCGCCAGGAAGCCGAGGAAGCAGACCGCGATAATCGCGATCGAGCGGGCGATGCTGCCCTGCAAAACACCTACGAACCATTCCAGCACGCTTTCGACCGGCTCAGCCGATTGTGCGTACGCGCTTGCCGGGGCGAGCATTATTCCGATCGCCGATGCGGCCGCTAATTTGAGGACAAATCCCCATGCCTTCCTGCAGTTCATCACCTCTCACTCCTTTCAGTCACCGAAGTCGATGACGTGGCCCTCCTGCCATGCGACGTCATCAGTTTTGACATCCCCAATCGTCTTGTGAGGTTCGCCCTGTGACGACCGAACCATGCTTCCGAGTTTCCAGCGGTTCAGGATCTTGACGACGTACTTTGCCGTTTCCTCATTCACCGGAATCCCGCTGGCTGCGTAGACGTTCTGCTCGCCGGCGTTGTAGGCAGCCAGCATCAACAGCGGATCGTGAAATTCATCGTAGAGTGACTTCAGGTATCGTATGCCGGCGCGGATATTCGATGCGGCATCGCACCGGTCGGTCACGCCGAGCTTCGAGGCCGTTCCAGGCATGAGCTGCATGATCCCGAGAGCCCCGGCGCTGGACGGACCCTGGTTTTGACCCATATCGCTTTCCACCCAGGCGACTGCCTGAGCGAGATCGGAATCGAATCCTTCTTCGGTGGCGATCTGGCGCACCAAAGCCTCGATGTGCTGTCGATCGCCTGGCTGGCATTTTGTGACAACGTCCACGCTACCGTCTATGTCAGGTGCGATTGCAACCGCCGCAGGCGTTGCAAAAGCAGCGACTACACGCTTGGATGCGACGTCCTGCGCATGCGCGCCTGATAACGCGATCGCGCAAAACACCGAAGGGAAAAGGCCATATTTCTTTCTCATCAGGCCGCCGCGTATTGACAGTTTACTATGTGTTATACGACCATAGATAGCACCGTCAACCGCCGTCAACCGTCATCTGTGCGATCTGGAAGATGCTCGAATGAACTACGGAACCGTCATCGCCGCGCTGCTCCTGAGTTGTTCACAGGCGGTCGCCGCAGGCCAGGGTGTCGACGATGCCGATCCTTTCCAGCAGCCTTCAGCCGAATACCTCAAACAGTTCGTCCAGACCGGTGAGAGGGTCTTTGTCTACGAGCGATACGATGCCAACGGGAAATTGTATCAAAGGGACGCGGTCCCGCTTGCCACGCCTGTCGAAATAAAGTCCGCGACCGAGCGGGTCATCAACGGCGTGGAATACAAGCTCCGCGGCTTGGCAGCCTGCCCGAAGACCAAAATCACCTATAAGACAGAAGAGTGGAATTGCACTAAGGCGGCCCAAGACTACGAGGGTGCTATCTACAACGGCCGCGCTTCCGTCGTGCTTTGCAAGACCCTTGTCCTGAAAAGCCAGGTCGGTGTCCCCGACGCCGTTTCGTGCTTTTCCCTTGTCGGCGCCGGCGACGCCAATGATCCCTATATGGTATCTTATGACGACGACGATATGGTGTTCATGGATGCCGCGTCCATCCTGCGCAATAAAGATGGTAAGTCGCTAAGGCCCGACCTTGAGCATTCTTCCGATCTAGGCAAACCGTTCCAGAGTGATGAAGCGAACTAAAATCGCGGCTCTGGCAGCGGTCGTAGTCGCTCCGACCGCTGCCGCGCAACATACTATGGCAGCTGACGAGGCTCCTGCCCCTATAGTCGTGTCGAAAAACGTCCAGATCCTGACCGGCGACACCTGGCGCGACGGGAGGAAGCTCTATCGGCTCTATGGGGTGCAATCGTGCATCCGTGGCACGGACGCGACGGATGACAGCGGCAAGAAGGTGGATTGCGGCAACCTTTCTCTCGCCCATCTCGCAGCGCTGCTCTCATCCGTCACCGTTACCTGTCAGCCGATTGGCTACGCCATCGATAAGGCGACATTTGTCGTTTGCGCGGCAGATCTTGATGGCAACACAATAGACGTCGGCACGGCGCTCATTTCGACCGGCTATGCCTTCGCAGCCATGGACACCAAGGGCGAGGCAATCAGCGCCAACTACCTCGTTGCCGAGATCAATGCTAAGATGGAGCACCATGGCCTTTGGGCCATGAGATTTCAGCATCCGGTGCAATTGCTGCTGAAACAGGCACAGGAGCGCGAGAAATGAAATTCATCCCAAGGGGCAAGCCCGACGGCTACTATCCGGTAGACGGCAAGACGTGGTACCCTTTCAAAGACGATAGCCGGCGCCACGACGACAGCACGGCGAACTTCATTATTCTGGTCGCCGCTCTATTGACGCTCTATATCCTTTGGCGGGTGGTCGTCCTCTGGGTCAATGATACCCCGTGGGCGCTCTGGATCATCCATCACGTCGGCGTCGGCGCGACATGGATATGGTCGCTGTTCTAGGCCGGGATGTTCGCGAAAGAACGCAACAGTGCCTGTATGTCGGCCGGTTCCAACTCGCACCAATCCTTGCTTAAGAGCCGCTTGAAATAGGCGGCTTTCAGTTTGACGTCACGCAGGGTTTCCACAGGAGCGGCCGCGACCTTGCGCCTCGCGACCGCTTCAGCTGCAAGGGCCGCGTCGATACGTTGTCCAGTCAGTAGCGCCCCCTCGTCATTGGCCTCCATGAACCGGGCGCCAAGCGCTTCGGCCGTATTGAGCGCCTGACGATGTCTCGCGATAAGCTTCGGCAAGCCATCCGCCTTCTGCATACTTCCGTTGCTCCCTACATTGAACCGGTATTGCCCTCCCCCAACCTGATAAATCGCGCAGCAAACAGCACTCACGGCGCTACTCCGGTCGCGTCGAAAGCGAGGACCGAAGGGCAAACCGAACGGAGACTTGTAGGGGAAAGGTGCGGGCGCATTAGCGTAACGTCGAGCTACGGTCCCCTGCTCGTCTTCGTGAAGCACGCTAGGGGCCTACGACCCCACCGAAGTAAAATCGGCCATTTGTCCGACAGTTGCAACCCGACTAAGCATTGAAACTGTTACGGGAGAAAAGGGGAGGATGATCGAACCGTCGAATCTCATTCGGGTTCAAAAAGAATCGATGCACCAGGCCGCGGATCTTACGCGAGAGTTTTTCGCAAGAATAGCCTTCCTCTGCCGTCTCGCTTCACTTCTCCTGTCATTTTGATCGTGGAACCGGTCTTCGGCCATTGCACTATGATCGCTGCGCTCGAGAAATTTCCTGCTCCCCTCAGGGGCCGCGAAACAGAAACGTGGCGGGATCTCGTTCGAGTGCGCCTGCGATGCCGGCTATCGTGTCGACGCTGATATTGCCCTGTCCGCGTTCCAGCTTAATGTACGTCATCTGGGCGACGCCCATTAGCTCCGCCATTTCCTTCCGCAATAGCCTGCGGTTCAAGCGCTCATTGTTAATGACGTCTGCAAGCCTTCGGCGAATGTCATCATCTCCTAAAGCGTGAGCCCAATCCTCGATTTTCGCATCGCCGGCCAGCATCGCCGCGATCGAAACACCAAGGGCGCGCGCCATAGATTCGAGCGTTCGCAACGTGACGTTGTTGTTTCGCCGGCATGTTTGGATGTAGGTCCGGTATGAGAGGCCCTCGCCCGATCGTAACAAGGCGGCCATATCCTGGTGGAAGAGCTTCCGTCTTTTGCGCTCGCTTTCAAGGAACGCGGCAACATTGGACCGTAGCGGATTAACCACGGCCCCCTCTTCGTCCCTTTTTATAAATCGGTGTGCGCGCACAAGCTCTCCTGGTTAGTCCGTCCTTTCTCCCGGTACGAAAGCATAGTAAACTGTCAAAATCTGACGCTCGCAGGAGATTGTGACCGTGCTGAAATTTCTCTTTTTGGGTGCTGCCCTCGTGGCGGGCACCATGTTCCTTCCGTCCGAATCACGGGGTTCTGAATGGGGTTGTCAGGTCCTCCTATGTCTTTCTGGCGACTGGCAAGGAACGCCCTCTTGCCACCCGCCGATCTATAAGCTGATCGCGGCAATGGATAACCTTGGCTTTCATTGGCCGACTTGCCCGCAGGCCAACTCCTCTAGCGCTCGATATGAGCCCTACGAAGATTGCCCCGCAGGCTGGACGGCCTTCGCGCCGGCAACTTCCGAGCATGGTGGTCGTTCGGAGCAAAGCATGTGCCGAGTTCCTGACAGCAACGTGCAGCAAATACGTAACGGTCAAATGTGGAACAGTAACGGCAGTCTTCGCCCGGGTGGCCATAACGATAGTGGCATGAGAACCGCCACGATCCAGATCGAAGACAAGACCGTGCAAGCTCGCGTGCGGACAGCGTCCAATGGAGGCCATGGCTTCGATACGACAACCTATTATGAAATTGCGCGACCGCGCCGCGCGAAACCCTATTACATCGAGTACGACGACGCTAATGGCGCGCGTCAACGCTCATGGTTCAGTCTAAAATGACCATAATCCGACAACCTCCCACCCCATTCGGGTAATAATCCTACAAAATTAGGAGGCTGGCCAGACGAAAAGCGTTAACAGATTTGCCATCCCTAGAAGGATCGGCCCAGCCAGGCCGTCGTGGAAGAGTACGCAAGTTAAGATCCCGGCCCGCCGGCAATGACCAAAGGGATGAGCGGGAAGGAATTGACCGATTGGGGCAACGCCTCCGCGGGCAAAGCGGGATCGACTTTCAAACGGCATGGCAACACTGAATGTGGGCATAGCCGCCGTTGCCGTTTCCGTCGAAATTGGATTTCTGCTGCGCATAGACCGTCATGGCATGTCTGTCAGCGCAAAATCCTCGCCCTTGTACAGCAATTTCACGCGGTGCCGTTTGGCGGTCGCATAGGCGAAACAGTCGCCAAAGTTGAGATCCGCAGGATGTGCGACGACCTTGCCATAGGTCGCCATCGTATCAAGCGTGGTGTCACCGATCGTATCGTCGATGACGATCGATCGCGCGTCCTGCTCTCTATGAAGGCATCGACAGTTCACGGACCTTGGCTGCCATAGCTTGCCGATCGCCTCTGAATGTGTTGCGCTTCAGTTCGATTTTCAACATGGCTGTGACGGACTCGAAACGGACCAGCGGCGACACGTAAAGCCGTGGCCCGGCTTCCTCGATCCGTTTCTCCAGTTCCTCGTTCATGATTGCGACGATCACCGACGCATCGACGAGGCTCATTCGCCCTCCTCCCAGATATCATCCATAATCTTCTTGATGTTGATGTTGATGTCGATGTCGGGAACGGGAGGGCCTAATTCCACGCGAGCGCGGCGACGTATAGCCGCTAACCTTTCGCGGATGGGCGTATCGGACTTCACCCGCGGCAATTCATGTTGCAGAGCGGCCCGTACCCGAATTCCTTGAAATTGAGCCCGTTACCGGGCGGATTAAGGCTTCAATCCAGCGGGCACCATCAATATCCTGACAGGTACGCCTAACAATTTTGCGGCAGCGTCTGCATCCTCTTGCTCTGCCGCCGGCGTCGGATATTCTTTGAAGATCGTCAAGAGAACTTCGCCATTACGCGGTGACGTGCCCACGCCCTGCAAGTTGGGGAATATTTTTTCAGTTCCACTATATTTCCGTCGATTGAAGTGTGGAGATCCATTACGGGGACCGTGGTCGGGATTTTGTTTGAAGCAAAAGATATACATGGAGCGGTGATGACGGAGAGCACCAACACGCTCGCGAATGTACAGTTTTGCCTGGCCGTGACGACCCCGATCATTTTTTCGGCGCGCAATAGACGCCCTGCGATTCCATCAGCACGACGCCGCCCTTCAACTCGCTTATCGCCCCAACCCATGCGTCGGAATAGGTTCGGCTGGCGTCGACTGCTGTCAGCCAGATCACGCGGTTGTCGGCCAGTTCCACCTTGACCTCTCTTTGCAAGGGACTCCCCTGGACCGCCTGTTGATAGTGGCGCTTGATCCGGACCTTGCCGCCCGGAAACTCCACATCATTATCGTCGTAGCTCAGCACGAACGGGGCATCGCCCTTGTCGGTCCGGCATGAGCCGTCGCGCTCGCACACGATCTTGGAAGCCGTCTTGCAATCCCAACGCAATCCGGCCGGCCACATCGGATTTCCTGCGCTCTTGGTGTCGTCGCTCTGCGCGGCCGCTCCGATACACATTGCCCCCATGGCAATCGCCACGACCACCGCCCTACTCATCTACTGGGTTCGCCCCTTCTTTCTCACCAGGATGGATTGGGATCATTTCGCCACCTCCTGTGGCCGAGGCGTCAGTGCTGCAATACGCCAAAACCATTGACGCCGCTCCTGCGAGCGCAACGCTGCAACTGCCAGCGTCGACAACTCGGCCGGCGCTGGCAAAGAGTCTCTGCTCGTTCGGGTTTCTGACTCACCTGTTGACAGTATACTAGGTCTTACATCAGGACAATGAGACGTGGCTGTCCGCCCCTATTAAAGAACCAATTGGCCGGTCTTCAAAGCGGGATGGAGGCCCGCCGTCGACCAGGTCTTCGGCGATGCGCCGAGGGCATCGATTCCGACAGCCGCAAGGGCGAAGTAGCGGCTTGAGCTTGCCGATCGCCCGGACTGTCGCTGAATTACGCGCGGTGGCCGAATGGGCTGGGCGGCTTGGCCTGCTGCCGGTTTCGTGGACGCCGAGATAAGGTGTTTAACGGAACTGGAGAGTGGGAATGCAGAGACGGAAGTTCAGCCGCGAGCTTAGGCAAGGTTTCGAGGGACGGGGCATTGTGGCCGGCCCATTTACGACAGCACTGATTTTTTCTTTTAGCGCACGTGCGACCTTGCCCTCACTGCCTTCATCTGCCCACAAAGAAACCGCCTCATTTTGCATGCAATATGACCAGTGTCGTTTACTGAGCTACAAGGATTTTTTCGCTTGCTCTACGCAGCTTTTTGTTCAGCTATGCGATAGCGATGGTCTACTCGAGAGCAATTAAATCCGAAGGCTTCCTATGTCACAGCGGTCATTCATCCGACACATCGTATTTTTCAGCGCTGCTTATAAGGCGGATATCCCACGTATTATAGAAGGACTATCCATTTTGAAGGATATACCTCATCCCATTCTGGGGGATGTGTGGTTGTGGCCATGGCCCGCGAAGTTGACGTCGGAATTGACGTTGAACTGACGGATGCGCCGGTCTATCGATTTGCCCATCGGTTCTTGACCGAGCAAGAATTTTGGATCGTCGCCAGCTTGCCCGAAGCAAAGCGTCATTCGCAGTTGTTCAAGCTGTGGTGTACCAAAGAGGCGATTTTGGAGGCGGCCGGATATGGCCTGTCTGCTGATCCGCGAAGCATCCAAGTGTTGAAATCCTCTGACGCCCAGCTTGCCTGTGTGCCATCGGTTGAATGGCGTGCACGCGTTTGGGGCGTCGCCGACACGAAATTTGATGACATGACGGATGTCACGCTTGCTTGGTCTCTGGGTTCGGGCGTGATGGAACCGTCAGTTGTGCGGCCGCAGACGGACCTGAAGATCAAGGCAGGATTTGCGGACTGGTGAAAAATCGGTGGCAAAGTGGGTCGCCGTAGCCTCGGGAAAGCGGGCGGCCAGGATGCGCAGCGTTTCTTCGATTTCAATGACAGTCACAAATTGCCCAAGGCAGCTGAAACTGCCGCCGCCAAAGGTCAAAATGCGAGGCTGATTGGTACGGCCGAGTAGAAACAGATACACCATCATCAAGGATCACATACGCGAGCGGACTCAGCGTCACCTGGAAGTGTTCGTGCCGCTGTCGCATCCGCCGGGCCATGCGCAGGCCGACTTCGGCGAGGCGATGGTGGCGATTGGTGATGTCGAACAGAAGGCCCGTTTCTTCGTGCTCGACCTTCCGCACAGCGACACCTGCTATGTGCGGGCCTATCCGGCGGCGGTGTCCGAGGCCTGAGTCGACGGCCATATGCTTGCCGCCGCAGATCATATTGGCCGCCAGATATCTGTCACACTTTGTCACAAACTGCCCTGTCGCTGTAAAACTTGAGAGACATGGCGGTTGTTCAATCTCCTCCATTCGGAACGCTCCCTGAGCAAATTGATGGAGATAGATATGAACAGACCACGCCTTTACATCTTTGGGGCTGCGGCGGCCGTTTTGCTCGGCCTTTGGGTGCTCGGCCATCCAGGAACTCCCATGTTCTATCCTGCTTTTGCCGGCTCCCCCTATATGGACCCCCATATGGCCGAGTTCGGCTTTGACTATGGTTGCGGCTACGGCCACAGGTTTTGTCGTTGGGTGGAAGGTATCGAACGTGGGGTTGGCGCACTGACTGGCAATCCTTACCAACCACCGTTTGCGGACCCGACGCAACTGGGAGAACTGAAATCGACATTGGGCATAACCCAGGCGCAAGAAGCCGACTGGGATACCTATGAGGCGGCCTTACAGGGTGGAGTCATGGCGGTGGAGCGCGAACAGGACAGCCTGCCGTTTTTCTCATGGTTTCGTCCACATGGCACGCACTTTGTGGATGCCATGATCATGAATGAGGAGGCTCAGAAGCAGTCCTCTGCGATAACGGTCGCAGCGCAGTCCCTGCTCTCGAAGCTCACGCCGGAACAGCAAGCCAAGGCGCGTTACATACTTCCGGGACTTCCCGCTGGACCGAACCCCTTTATCGGAATTGAATAGCTCGACGCCGCAGTGATAAGCATGACGAAAAATCGAGACCACAACAAGGACAGCGCTCCACCGCCCGCCGCACATATCCTTGTTGTCGACGACCATATCGAAATTCGTGACCTGGTTTCGCGCGCGTTGCTGAAGGACGGGTTCCAGGTGAGCACTGCGGCCAATGGCAACGCGATGCGGCAGGCACTTGCCAACAACGATATCGACCTGATCGTCCTTGATCTGATGATGCCGGGTGATGATGGCTTGACCCTGTGCAGGGAGGTGCGGGCCAGGTCCAATATTCCGATCATCATGCTGACGGCCAGGAGTGACGAGATCGACAAGGTAGTTGGCCTTGAACTTGGTGCGGACGATTATCTCGGCAAGCCCTTTGGCAGCCGAGAATTGGTCGCTCGTATTCGTGCGGTTTTGCGTCGCAAGACACCCGGTGGCCAGCAAGAACCTGCTCCTCAGCCTCACCTCTACGCCTTCGAACGTTGGAAGCTCGATGTCGATGCGCGTGAACTTATTGGCGACGACGGTGTCTCGGTGGCTCTCAGCACTGGCGAGTACGATTTGCTTATGGCTTTTGCCGAGCATCCGCGACGGGTGCTCAACCGCGACCAACTTCTCGATCTGGCGCGCGGACGCCAAGCGAACCTGTTTGATCGCAGCATCGATACCCAAGTCAGTCGCTTACGTCGGAAACTCGAAATAAACCCGGCAGATCCCCGCATCATCAAGACGGTGTGGGGCGGCGGCTATCTGTTCGCCGCCGACGTGACGCGCCTATGAGAAGGATCCTACCTGACAGCCTGTTCGGACGTACGATGGCTGTGCTGCTCGGCGGCCTGATTGTTTCGCACCTCGCCGGATTCTTGATCTACTATGGTCATCGTGAGGAGGCGACACGGGCGGTGGGCGGCTATGCCATCGCGCAGCGTATAGCCAATCTCGCCCGCCTCGTTGATGAAGCTCCACCTGAGTGGCGGCAAAAGATTATAGCTGCTTCGAACGACCCATCGCTCTCGGTATCGATTTCAGACAGCCCGCTGGTTTTAGAGGGTGGCAATGATTCCATCGCTCTGTCGGTACGCGACTATCTTATGGCTCAGCCAGCCGCCTCCGGCCTTCCCGAACCTCGTGTCGCTACGCTGGTGATCGATAGAAGGGCCGACGATCCTCATGCTGACGGCGGTGCACGATCCCATCACCATATGGGCTTCTCACGGCACAGCGATGAAATACAGGGTTCGGTACCGCTAAAGGATGGCGAATGGCTATCGTTTTCTGCTCAGTTCCCCAACGGAGCAAATACCGCCTCCCGGCAGCTCCTACTGGCGATGGGGATCATGACTGTCGTCATTCTGGGCCTATCTGCCTGGCTCGTGCGCTCGGTTGTGCGCCCTCTTGATGACCTGGCCACGGCTGCGCAACGATTCGAGACGGACCTCAATGCGCCACCAATGCCGGTCAAGGGAACACACGAAACCCGGCAAGCCGCACGAGCCTTCAACAAGATGCAATCGAAGCGCCGTGAGTTGATCGAGAACAGAACGCGTATCCTGGCCGCGATATCACATGATCTACGCACGCCGTTGACGACTTTACGGCTCAGGGCAGAAACCCATCCTGACGACGACGACCGTGAGAAAATGCTCGCAACCATTGCGGAAATGAACACGATGATCTCGGCGACCATGCAGTTCGCCCGGGATGAAGCGCAACTCGGCCCAAGGCGTCGGATCGATCTTGCAGCTTTACTGGCGAGCGTTGTCGCTGACTTATCGGATAGCGGTCTCCCGGCTGATATGGCTCCGAGTGCTCCAGTCGTCTACGACTGCAATCCCGGCATGATCAAGCGAGTGCTGACCAATCTCATCGAAAACGGCGCCAAATACGGACAAGCCGTTCGGGCCAGTATCGTGACCCATCCCTCAACTATCGACATTTTGATTGATGATGATGGCCCCGGCATCGATCCGGCAGAACTGGAGCGGGTATTTCAGCCCTTTTACCGCTTGGAAGGATCGCGTGCACGTGAAACGGGTGGTATCGGCTTGGGCTTGGCCATTGCACGCTCCGCCGTGGAAGCGCATGGCGGCAACCTAACCTTGCGCAACCGACAGGGCGGCGGGCTGACAGCCCAAATCTCCTTACCAGTCCAGAACCAGCCGTGAAGAGTAGGATGCGATCAGCGTGTACATGACAGCAGCGCGATCGGCACCGCGTTGGGAGCCGGCGAAGAGCCAGGATTTTCTGCCGAGAGCCAGGCCGCGCAACGCCCGTTCAGCCGCATTGTTAAAGGGTATGGTGTTCGCGGCGCCCTTCGGTGATCCGAAAAAGTAGATGAGGTAAGATCGGCCACCGGGATAGGGGTGCTGGGAGCATGAAACGGTGGCAGGCCGTCCTGACCATGAGTCGCGAACTCGAGTTGTTACTTGGCCGCCCCTACGACTTGCCCGGCTGCGCTGCGAGCGCGAATCCGTAGATGTCGTGTTTCCCCACCGGCTCCCGCTACCGGAAGGAGATGGAACATGCGTGTGGTTGGAATGGACATTCATCGATCGTTCGCCCAGGTAGCGATCCTGGACAATGGCGACATCGTGCAGGAGCGCCGCGTTGAACTCATCCGAGACCGATTTCTCCAATTCGCGACAGCGCTGAGAAAGGACGATGAGGTCGTTATTGAGGCGACAGGCAACAGCACTGCCGTCGAACGGCTCTTACGGCCATATGTGAAGCGCGTCGTCGTCGCGAACTCCCGTCTCGTGAAGGCCATCGCCTGGGCGCGGGTAAAGTCGGACAAGGTCGACGCCGCCACTTTAGCGAAGCTCCATGCCGGCGGCCTGCTGCCGGAAGTATGGGTAGCCGACGATACTACGACGATCCGGCGGCGGCAAATTGCCGAGCGCATGGGAGTGCTGGCTCAGGTCGTTCGGACGAAGGGGCGGATACAGGCCATTCTGCATGCCAATTTGATCCCCAAGTATGATGGCCACCTGTTCGGTCTGGAAGGCCGCAAATGGCTGGCCCACTTGCCGCTGGCTCCCGAGGAGCGGGCTGTGCTCGGGAGATATGTTCACGAGCTCGAACGGGTGTCGGCGCAACTTGCAGAACTAGACAAGGAACTTGCGCAGAAATCTCTCGACGACGCTCGTGCTCTCCGGTTGATGACGATCCCTGGCGTGAGTTCTGTCGTTGCTTCCACAATCTTGGCGTCGATCGGTGATATCCGTCGGTTCCCGACCCCAGAGAAACTCAGCAGCTACTTTGGCCTCACGCCCCGGATCCGCCAATCAGGCGATCATCCGTCCCGCCACGGTCACATCACCAAGCAAGGAAACAGCGACGCACGCCGAATGCTTGTTGAGGCGGCGTGGTCGGCGAAGCTGGCGCCGGGTCCCTTGCGCGCCTTCTTCGCGCGCGTCCAGAGGAAGCGCGGTGCGCCGGCCGCCGCCGTAGCGACCGCGAGAAAACTGGCAGTCATGATCTGGCACATTCTTTCGAGTGATCAGGGCTACGCGT
Organism: Mesorhizobium sp. Mes31; assembly: GCF_024519675.1. Lineage (NCBI taxonomy): Bacteria > Pseudomonadati > Pseudomonadota > Alphaproteobacteria > Hyphomicrobiales > Phyllobacteriaceae > Mesorhizobium > Mesorhizobium sp. Mes31. Next base: position 32,454 of record NZ_JALJRL010000033.1, read on the forward strand.
ACGCAAGGCCGGCGTTCACGGCCATGAAGCTGAGAAAGGTGGCCCTGCGGGCTGGCGCGCCCAGGGCATACGGAAAGGCTGGGCCCGGCCGCGACTACTGGATCAAAGAAACTCGCGATCGCGAGTCGCGATATGTGGAAAGCGCCGAAAGAGCCTATGAGCGGATGGTGGCGGCTTGGGAAGAAAAGCCGCCCAAAACTGCTGCCGGATGACGATCGGGACTTTTCAACACCATCCGTCGTGAGGCAGATGCGCCCATCGTCGAGGAAGCGCGTGAAGCCCGGCCAGCGCTTGAGCATGTAGTCGATCGCCTGGGCGGCAGGCGCATGTCGCGAGAGTTTGGACCGTTCGCGCCGCATCCATTCTTCCAGCTCGGCGACGAGCGGCGAGATCGGCGGCGCGGTCTTTCCCCGGCGGGTGTTGGCGGCGATGTCGGCGAGCACGAAGAACTTGCGCCGTGCATGGCTCCAGCAGAGTGCCTCCGTCACCGGTCCGGGCTTCCGCTCGGGGAAGTTATAGCGCGACGATCAGGATGAGACGGCGGCGACAATCTGGGGATCTTCCGCACTTTTGGTGCAGATCGGTGTTTTCCACCCCGGCCACTTCGCTGATTGCGTTCAGGCGGCTGCCAATAGTCGGCTTCGCAGCAACGCGTATCCGGCCCGCCCGTACATTTGCCTTTTCAGGGTCTTAAGGCGGTTGATGCGGCCTTCGACGGGACTTGTGCTCCAGGGATGAGTGATGGCTGCCGTGACGGCGTCGATATCGCGTTTGATGCCCATCGCCAGAGCATGCAATTCGGTGCCGGCGGCATCCACGATCCATTGATCGAGGGCCGTCTCGTCATCGCCGCGAATGGTAGCGGCAAACCGCCGCGCCAGATCACCTGCCACTTGGAGGTCTGGCGCGTGCTCAAACAGATGACGGAGAAAGCATTGGGTGGCGTCATCAAGCGCGTCCGGCTGCTCACTCAAGAGCTAGGCGCAAACGCGCCGCGACGGTGGTCAGCACCGCGGCGTCACCGCCTCAGACGCGGGTCTCTGCCGCCGTGTGGCCAGCCATCGATAGAGGGTTGCCCTGCTGCCATCAAAACCGTGCTGCCTGATTTCGGCCCATAGGAAGGCGCCGTTCTGTGCCCCATCCCTCAAGCGCTGTTCGAGATAATCTCGAAAGGGATTGATGCAGGTTCGGCGGGCCGGCGGTCGTCGGTGCTCGGGTTCGCCGCCGGCGGCTAGCCAACGCTCAACCGTCCTTACGCTCATGCCGATCCGCGGGGCGATTTGCCGTGGCGCCGGGCCGACCTGCCGCAAACGCACGATCTCTTGAAAGCGGTCGCCTCGCTCCTCTCGTCTCAGGCGACGTAGGCTGTCCCGTGCCGGGTGAGCGTCGGACTGGGATCCCGTCACCTCCCTCGCGTTACCCATTTCGGCACTCCACGCCCTTCCGGCGGCCTGCACGGCTTTGCGCTGGCGGCTGACGGCAAGACGTAGCGCCTCGCTGAGGCTGTTGAGAAGATGCCAACGATCGGCGACCTGCGTTGCCGCTGGAGCGCCTCGCCGGGCGCCATTGGCGTAAAGACCGGCACGGTCGCGCGCAATAATCTCAATGCCGGGGTGACGTTTGAGCCAGGCTGCGACCGTGTCGGCATCGCGATCGGGCAAGAGTTCGAGAATGCGACCGCGTTCCAGATCGCAGATGATCGTGCCATAGCGCTGTCCCTTGCGCCAGGCCCAGTCATCAATGCCGACTACACGCGGGGCTTTCGGTGGCTCGAATTCGGCGGCGCGGATCATGCGCAACAGCGTGTCGCCGCTGACCGGCATGGCGAGCTTGCACGAGAGCCGGAAACCGGGCTGGCCGCCGACGGCAAAGCCTATCGCCAACTGGCTTTGGCCGAGACGCACCGTACGCCGCGCCTTCGGCCGGACAAGATCAGGCAGTCTCTCGGTGAAGATCCGCTGCGGGCATTGCACGCTGCCACAGCGAAACCGTCTTGCCTGCAGCCGGATTTCGATAACCCGTCCATGCCACGGCAGGTCGGAAAGCCGACGCGTGTAGTGGCTGTGTAAACGTCGGCTTTCAAGGGCATCAGCGCCCATCAGATTGGCTGGATGCGCACCTTCCATGCTCGATCAGAGACCTATCGCGCCGCTCAGGCCTGCATCACCGATGCACATACTGGTCACCCGCATTCCCGCCTCTGGGGCAACGGAACGACCGCGTCGTCCGACGGACAGTTCTTTCGTGCGAGCGACCGAGCGGCAAAACGCGGCGATGTCAATCTGCATTACGGCAGCGAACCGGGATCGAAATTCTACAGCCACCTGTCCGACCAGTACGGTTATTTCAGTATCTTGCCCATCAGTCCCACTGAAAGCGAAGCTGCCTACGTGCTCGATGGCCTGTTTGACCAGGATACTATCTTGGATACCCAGGAGCATTTTACTGACACTGGCGGCGCGAGCGATCACGTCTTCGGGCTGTTCGCCCTTACCGGCAAGCGCTTCGCGCCTCGGCTACGCAACCTCAAGGATCGAAAGTTCCACACATTCGAGAAGGGCGATGCCTACCCGGCGCTGACGAACCACATCGGCGCACCGATCAACACCGCGTTGATCCTTGACCATTGGGATGACCTGCTACATCTGACAGCGTCAATCACAACGCGAGCCGTCGTCCCCTCGACGATCCTGAAGAAGCTCTCGGCGTCTCCGAAGGAAAGCCAGTTGGCCAAGGCGCTGCGGGAACTCGGCCGGATCGAGCGATCACTGTTCATGATCGAATGGTATTCGAGCCCGGCCTTGCGCCGACGGTGCCAAGGCGGCCTCAACAAGGGGGAGGCAGCACATAAGCTCAAGCGCGCGGTATTCTTCCACGAGCGCGGAGAAATACGTGACCGGTCATACGAGAGCCAGGCATTCCGCGCTTCCGGGCTCAATCTCGTCGTCAGCGCCATCGTCCATTGGAACACCGTCTATCTTGACCGCGCAGCCACGCACCTGCGCATGGCGGGTCGGACTATCCCGAATGACCTGCTCAAACACGTCTCGCCGCTTAGTTGGGAACACATCAACCTCACCGGCATCTACACCTGGGATTCTGAGCACCAGATGCCCGAAGGCTTCAGATCGCTTCGCTTGCCAGCACCAATCCGACGGGCGGCATGATGTTCATGCTTTGTTCGACCTTAGCGTACGATTTTGAGCAGCTCTTATTCTGACCCCGAATAGCGGTCGCAAGGTGGCAACATCCCGCTCAAGACGCCTGGTTCTCGACGACACCGGCCTCGGCGTCTTCTGCTTCTTCTTCGCCGCCCCCGCTCGCCAGTCTGGCGGGAATATCGCCGGCCAGCAGTTTCTCTTTGCTGAGCAGGCCGGCGTCTTCGAGCGCCTCGAAATCGGGCAGGTCGCGCAGCGTGCCGAGGCCGAATTCGAGCAGGAATTGTTTCGTCGTCACATAGGTGTAGGGCGCACCCGGCGTCGGACTGCGCGGGCCCGAGGCGATGAGGCCGGCGCCGCGCAGGCGGCCGATCAGGTCGCGCGAGACTTCCTTGCCGAAGAAGGACGACAGTTCGGCGCGGGCGATGGGCTGGAAATAGGCGACGCACATCAAGACCAGCACCTCGGACTGCGACAGGTCGACCGTCTTCTCGCCGCTGCCGAATGCGCTGCGGATGGCGTCGGCATAGGCCGGCCGGGTCAGGTGACGAAAACCGCCGGCGACAGTGACCAGATCGTAGGGCCGGCCGCGCAGTTCCTCGCGGATATCGTCGATCAGCAGATCGAGGTTGCAGTTTTTGCCGACCGCGCGAGCCAGCACACCGCGTGTCACCGGCTCGCCGGCAGCAAAAATGACCGCCTCGACCCGGCTCATCCATTCGCGCCAGCGCGCCTCCGGCGGCAGATGATCCAGTTCCCGATCAAACAGACCGTCGTCTGGTCGGCGGTCGCCTCCCTGCCCTTCCTTCCGTCGCTTGGGCGCACTCTCCGCCATAGTTTTCAAAGTCCATAAATGCGGAACGTCGGTCGCCCGGACAGTTCGCGCACGGCGCCGAGTTCCATCAGCCGGTCGAACAGGCGGCGCAAGGCCCGGTCGCTCATGCCAGCGACGGGGTCGGACGCGACCATCGCGTCGCCGGACAACAGCTTTTGCACGACCGCGTCTGCACTCCTGGCCCTGAGTTTCGGCGCAACGGCGAGCAGTTTTTGCGCACGGCGCTCAAGCTCGGCGGACAGATCGATGGCGCGCAGCGCGGCGCGCGCCTGTGCGGCGAGCAGATTTTTGGCGCGTTCGGCCCCCGCCGGCCCGGTTGCGGGAACAGGGGCTTCCGCCCGTCTCGGCCGGCCGGTGCCTGCCCCCGGCACCGCCTCGATGCCGAGCAGCGGAACGGCATGGCTCCAGCCCAGAAGCTGCGCCAAAAGCGCATCGGCGAGCCATGCCCCGACGAAGCGCCCGAAGCCATGGCGTTCGACGATCGCGAAGGCGCCGGCCAGGGCTTCGACCGTCCCGGCGCCGGCGTGAAGCTTGCGAAGTTCCGCCGCCAGATCGGACACCGCCTCGCCGTCACCGGCGTGACCAAACGCCTCCAGCATCGCGGCAAGGTTTTTCTCGGTCAAAAGGTCCGCCGCGGGCCGCTCTGCCAGCCGCCGCCAGGCGAGCAGCAAACGGCCGGCGGGGCCGACGTCGTCGCCGGCCTTCGTCAGCAGCACGGCATCGCGCAGGGCGGCCTCGGCCTCGACGCGGCCTGCCTGCCTTGCGGCAAGTGCGGCGGCGGTGAGCGCCAGCCGCTGCCGCCAGGCGCCGGCCCATTTTTCCTCCTGGCGCACCACTGCATCAAGTGCGGT
>NZ_JALJRL010000034.1:0-31951 GCF_024519675.1 Mesorhizobium sp. Mes31
TGCCGCCATTCTATGTCAAGCTTGCCTCGATCGAGGAAATGGTGGTCGAGATGGCGGCCCGGCTGGTTGGCTGGGCGGGCGTGGACCCTGGCGACAAGCTGACACGGTGGGGCGAAAAGAAAGTCACCGCCGCGTGATCATCCTCAACGTGCAAGGATAGCAATGAATTTTCAGACGTCGAAAGGCGCGACATATGACGTACGGAAACTTCCACCTGAAAGGAAGCAGTCCGCTGTATTGTCAATGTTCGACGGACTCAAACCCGGTCAGACATTCGTGGTCGTTCTCGATTTTGATCCTGATAGACTCAGGCGTCAGTTCGAAGCGTTCTTTGCTGGCGAACACATCTGGGTTTGTCTTAGACCGGGGCCACCAGAATGGCTCATCGAGATAGGAAGACCTCAACCTGCGCAGTGATGTCGAGCTCTGCGAAAAGAGGTAGCACACGCCGATCGACCGATCTGGTTACCTCAAGACTCAGTTGGCAGTGACCGTGAGGTCCCCCTTCATTCCAAGCTCATAATGACCCGGTATCAGGCAGGCAAACTCGAACTTGCCAACGCTTGCGAAGGCCCAGATGATCTCGCCTTTTCCTTGGGGACCAATGCGAATCGCATTGAGGTCGGCGTGTTCCATCTCGGGAAGCCTCTCCATCCCGGCCTTATGCTCCATCACCTGCTCATGCGTGTCCATGACAAATTCGTGGTCGTATTCGCCTTCATTGGTGAAGGCGAGACGCACTGTCTCGCCTCTTTTTATGGTGACTGAAACCGGATCGAACGCCATCGATCCATCTTCATTCTCGATCATGCTTATTCTGATGGTACGGGCTGCTTTGGCAGCCATGCCCGGCTGACCGATAGTCATTATTTCATGGCCACCCTCAGTGCCGGAATGCATTCCTGTGGCAAGCGCCGGGGCGGCGAAGAGGACTACGGCGACTGTTGGCATCATGCATTTCTTCACGCGATTTCTCCTTTGCGAATGTGTTTGAGTCTCACCATGCTCGATCGACGAACGCTGAAGCGGTCGCTCGGGACACCTGTAGTCCTCACAAGTTCTTGCGGCCGAAAACCTATGGCCCGGTCTGCACCGGGGATAAACTGAGTTGCCGCATCGAAAATGCGCCTTCCTTTGCGGTGTTCGCGATGTCGTCGAACAGGAGCGCGACATCCAGGTAGACGCTACGGTCTCGTTCGGCAGCCCCCATTTCGTCAAGGTCCTGCAGGAAGAAGAGAATGGCTTCGATGCGTTCGCGTTGGCCGCGTGCATGGGCGAGATGTTCGCGGGCGATCCGTCGGATCTCCAGAGCCGCAAATCGCGCCAACGTCTCGTCGAGCCTGGAACGGCACTCACAATCCAGCTGGGCGTCGTTGATCAAGATTGCCAACCGGCCGAAAAAGGCCATGTCGGCAAAGCGCCGGATGCCGTCGTCAATGCTGCTTGATGGAACGTTCTGCTTCATATCGTGTTCGCTCCTATGCCAAGGCCAATCACAATCCTGCTGGCGTCCGATCGAGCTGTTGGCGCGGCACGAGGGGAAACGTTTCGCGGCCGATTGCACAACGGATAGAGCGGCGCCGTTCCACCGATCCGGTCTCGAAAACTGGTCTTGATTATAGTCAGCCGTTTTGAAGCCTGTTTGCGTTTGAGCAAATACGGAGATCGATCACCCACGGTATTGCCTTCGGATCGGCTTTTTTCGATCGCCGTTCTTGCGAACGGCAAAGCAGAGCGAGGATCTCGTATCAGCCGTGGAGGAATTGTTGCATGGCGACTGACGGGAGTGCGCTCGCTTTCGATGCGAAGCGGATGCCGGCGCCGTTTCGGCCATTTTTTCTTATCGCCGGGTTGGACGCGATCGTGGGCGCGGCGGTCTGGCTGCCCTCGGCGTTCGGAATACAGGCCATCGGCCCGACCGGGATTTCTCCCGGCGATTGGCATCGTGACGTGCTTCTGTTCGGGATGGTTCCAGCCATCCTGACTGGTTTTCTGTTGACGGCGCTCCCCCGATGGACAGGACGTCGTGCGGTGTCGCCGCTCACCACGCGTTTGCTGGTCGCTCTATGGCTGTGCAGCCGGGGGACTTTCCTGTTCCTGTCGCATTCGGCCGGGCTTGCCCTCTCGGCGCTGTTGGTCCTGACGCTCCTCTTGATCGCGGCGGGACATGTGATCGCCAGCCGGGACCGCCGCAACCTGAAGATAGTGTTTCTGCTGCTTATCTTTTGTGGCAGCAACGTGCTCACGGCAGCGTCCTATCAGGTAGAATTTGCACTTCGACTAGCCTTGGCTTCGATCATCGGCCTCCTCATGATCATCGGAGGACGGGTCGTGCCGGCTTTGACCATGGCGTACGTCGAAAGCGGCGGCGGCCGGATCTTCATCGGTCGCTCCGCTGTTTTGGAGTACGCGGCAGCGGTCGTGGCAGCATGCGCCCTTGGTTCTTGGGTTGTCGCGCCGCAGGCACAACTCACCGGCCTTGCCTGCGCTCTTGCCGCCTGCAGTCAGGTGATGCGTGTCGCCCGGTGGAAGGGATGGCGGATGGTGGCGTCGTCAGTTCTCGCTCTTCATATTGGGTACGGTTGGATCACCGTCGGTTTCGGGCTTCTGGCGATCCACATTTTCGCGCCCGCAAGGCTGGGACAGGCGGCTGCCGTTCATGCCTGGACGATCGGCGCCATCGGCACGATGGCTCTCGCCATCATGGCGAGCATGATCCGCAGGCATAGCCGTCGCGCCTTCGAGACCTCGGTTCTTGCGACTGGCGCGTTCGTAGCGATGACAATTTGCTGCCTGTCGCGCCTCCTGGTCGAATTGCTGCCCGTCTACGGCGTCGCTTTAACGAGCCTTGCGGGCATGTTGTGGGTTGCCGCCTTCGGCCTGTTTCTGGTGGCCTTCCGTCGAATGCTCATACTACGGGCGTGAGACGCCCGAGCTACCAGATCCAGAAGAGCAATCGGTCAGCAGCATCGCCTGGCGGGTAGGAAGAGGAGAGGGGCGAGCAACTGGCGGCCTCGCTTTCGACCGCAGTCATCCCGCCAGCAGATGCTGTGAATCGGCTTGGAATCGGCGCGCCAATTGAATGACAAACTATTGAATTACCACCGACAGGTGGGCGGCATATCAACCGCAGCAAAGCATATTAGGTGCTTCGACTCGCCGGCTGCCTGCCCAGAAGCCACATCGTGATGTTGTGGACAAATCCCACGAAGGCGAGGCACCAGGCCGCCCCAGCGACGAAGATGAAGTAGCGTGGGATTGATAGTAGGAAGCCGAGATCCAGCGCCTCAGCCATCTTGAAAGTGCAGAGAGTGTACATCCCCAGCGGGAACACCGCGCCCCAATAGGAAGGATCGTAGCGTAACGGAAAGCGGCGGTAGATATGCCGCCAGACTCCGAGCACCAGTAGCATCGGAATCCACCATGTTCCGGTCGCCCAGAAAAATACCGTGAAACCCTTGATGAAGGGCAGCAGCGACTGCAGAAATGGCGCCCCTTTGGTGTTTTCGACGAGCGTGGCGCCTACCAGCACTGAAATCGCCATCGCTCCCATATTTATCCAGTAAGGCGGAGACAAGTCACCCGGCGAAAACGCAAAAAATGTATAGCGATAAAAGATCAGTGATATCATCCAGATATAGAACATTCCGCCCCACAGCCACATCGACAGAGCCAGAAAGTTGAGTTCGATGCGGTAGGGCTGCGCCCAATGAGCCGCAATCAACGCGCTGAGCAGGGCTACCGACTGCGTGGCGACTATCGCGAGCAGCCAAGCGCCGGTTAGACCCTCCTCCAGAGACGGTTTCTTCTGTTTAACGGTGAGCGCGACGAAGATCGCATAGGTCAGGCCCAGCCAGAGCACCAGCCCGATCAACCAGAACGCGACTGCGACAGTCAGACTATGGGCGATAATGAGACACTGGCTACCCAAAATGCAGGATGCGGCAACGAACGTAAAGAAGCCGGGGGCGCGGCGGTGGTCGATCAGATCGCTGACGAAATCGGACGGAAACCACGCCAATCGCAGCAAGGTAAGCACTGTAATAATGAAATAGATAGCGATATTCAGGACAAACATGCCGACGCCAACAGCGGGCATGCCGAGAAGGCTGAGGCCGATCGACAAAACCCCCGTTGCCATCACCATGGCAAAATAAGCCGGAGACAGGTCTCTAACACCCGCCCGAAGCTCGATTGATAGGTTGATCGCCCTTCCCAGTGCCATTCCTCCCCATCGGCGCGAGAAAAATCACCGGCAAGGCCCATTTCAGGTCTTGTGCTATCCCCTCCGGCATCGCGGGCCGATCAATACGCGGCCGATAAACCTCCAAGCGCCAGCAATGGAGTAATCGCTTAACGACGTCCTAAACGTCCAGATAGCTTGATCCAAGCATCGATGCTGCGGACGCCAATTTGTGGAGGTGGGCCCATCCTCAAGGTTCCCCTGAATTCTCATATTGGCGCTTCAGGCTTTCGGCTTGACGGAATTCTGGCGAGGTTTCTCGTCCAAATACGTTTTGATCAGCGCACGGCGCTGTTTGCGTGACTTATGACGCGATTCGAACGAGGCGTACGCCAGCACAGCCAGGAAGGCAAAGACATCCAACACCAAGATAGTGATCGTCGAGCTGTCCGTTGGCACACCTGTTCTCCTTCCTCAACTGGTTGAGGTGACGGCAAGAGTGACGGACTAGCGTTGACTTGGATCAACCAACATCAAGGATCGCCGCGACTTCGGTCAATCAGACCACGAAGTCATCGGTCTCAGGCTCGTCGGTAACGGGGTCAAACCCGCATTCGGCGGCCAGCCGGGGAGCGTCATGAATCACGACAATTTGGCCATCGACTCGAATGCCTGAGTTGCTCAGGCTGGACAACGCACGCGAAAAGGATTCTCGAGTTATTCCAAGTTCGGAGGCGATCAGCATCTTCTCAAACGGTAGGACTGCTTTGTCTGGATTGCGCTGCCTCTGTGAGAGGGCCAAGAGGTAACATCCGACACGCTGGGTCGCGGTTCTCAACTTGAGGTTCTTGATTTGACGGACCATGCGCCGAAATTGCTGCGCGAGGCTTCCGATGACGGCATGCGCCAGCAAGGGGTCCGCGTCGACGGCCGCGCGAAACGCTGCCGCATGGATCAGCAGAAACCGCGAAGGCTCCGGCACCCGCGCCTGCATGAGATAAGGCGCACCGGTCAGGACAGCCGCAGGGATGACCAGATCCGGGGCGCGAACAGCTTCGATCAAGACTTCACGACCTTCGGTGGATCGTCCAAATAATTGCGCGGATCCTGCCAGCACGATCAGTTGGAAGGTTGGCACATCGCCTTGCTCGAACAAAACGGTGCCTGAGGCTACACTGTGCACCACGGCGTTTCGCAGCAGGTCGGCTCGCCTGGATGCGGACAGCGCTCGAAACAGCGGCAGCGCCCCCGGTGCCACCTCATCTGCCAGCCCGTGCAACTGATTGTCTCCTCAACTGAGATAGTCACCGTTGCATCATTTGATAAATATCACAGATCGCCTTGATCTAGATCAATGCCCCGACTCACTGCTTGGCCAATTTGGCAGTGGGCAGACAGGAGCCCGTTCCCTTGCTATCTTCAAAAGGGTCGACGACATTGCAGACAAGCGCGTATCCGAAGTCCGGTCAGATCTTGGGTGCAAGCACGGCCGCATTTACGGTCTGCTTCGCGGTCTGGACCATTTTCTCCATCATTGGCATTCGCATCCGCCAGGAACTCGGCCTTAGCGAGACTCAGTTCGGCCTGCTTGTCGGCACCCCGATTCTCACGGGCTCCCTTATAAGGGTCGTGCTGGGTATCTGGACGGACCGCTATGGCGGCCGGATCGTCTTCACGGCGAACATGCTCGCCGCCGCCGTCGCCACCTTTCTGCTTTCCTATGCTCACACCTATGCGCAAATGCTGGTGGCCGCCCTCGGCGTCGGCATTGCCGGTGGCTCGTTTGCAGTCGGTGTTGCCTATGTGTCGCGCTGGTTCCCGCCGGAAAAGCAGGGCACGGCACTCGGCATCTTCGGCGCGGGCAATGTTGGCGCCGCGGTCACTAAATTCCTCGCTCCCTTTCTGCTCGTCGCCTTCGGATGGCAGACTGTGGCGCAAGTCTGGGCAGCCGGTTTGGTCGTCATGGCCGTCATCTTCTGGCTCACGACGCAGGACGACCCCATTATCGTCGAGCGGCGGCGGTCTGGCATCAAGCCGAAAAGTGCATGGCTTGAACTCGAACCCCTCAAAAACGTGCAGATCTGGCGCTTTGCGCTCTATTATTTCTTTGTCTTCGGTGCCTTCGTCGCGCTCGCGCTATGGCTGCCGCAATATCTCATCAACGTCTACGGCCTCGACATCAAGACGGCCGGGATGATCGCGGCATTCTTCTCGGTTCCGGCGAGCCTGTTTCGCGCCTATGGCGGACACCTGTCGGACAGCTTTGGCGCACGGCGCGTGCTCTACTGGACGTTCCTGGTCTCGGTCGCTGCGACCTTCATCCTGTCCTATCCACCGACCGACTACATGGTCCATGGCCTCAAGGGCGTAACCTCCTTCCATCTCGAGATGAGCCTCGTCGGCTTCGTCATCACGATCTTTGTGCTCGGCTTCTTCATGGCCCTCGGCAAGGCAGCCGTCTACAAGCACATCCCGGTCTACTATCCCGACCATGTCGGTTCGGTCGGCGGTCTCGTCGGCATGATCGGTGGCCTGGGCGGTTTTCTGCTGCCGATCCTGTTCGGCCTGCTGCTTGACCTCACCGGCCTATGGACGAGCTGCTTCATGGCGCTTTTTGTCCTGGTCACTGGTGCGCTCCTGTGGATGCACGTCGCCATCCGCCAGATGGAGCGCGGGGTCGCGGGCGAGGCGCTCGCCAAGCTCCCGCCTTTCCCCGAAATGCAGGGCATGCCCAAGCCGGCGATCGGGCCACAGAAAGGCGGCGCTCTCACCGACTGGCGCCCGGAGGACCCCATTTTTTGGGAGAAGAAAGGGCGCCAGATCGCGCGGCGCAACCTGTGGCTTTCGATCCCGGCGCTTCTCCTTTCTTTTGCCATCTGGCAGGTATGGTCCGTCGTCGTCGCCAAGCTGCCGCTCGTGGGTTTCACCTTCACCACCGACCAGCTCTTCTGGCTCGCGGCTCTGCCCGGAATCTCGGGCGCGACGCTGCGCATCTTCTATTCCTTCATGGTGCCGATTTTCGGCGGCAGGCTCTGGACGACGCTCACGACCTGGTCGCTCCTCATCCCGGCGGTCGGGATCGGCTATGCAGTGCAGAATCCTGACACCCCCTATGTCGTGCTGTTGATGCTGGCGTTGCTTTGCGGCCTTGGCGGCGGCAACTTCGCCTCGTCTATGGCCAATATTTCCTTCTTCTTCCCGAAGGCGGAAAAGGGCAATGCGCTTGCGCTTAACGCCGGCCTTGGCAATCTCGGCGTCAGCGTCGTCCAGTTCGTCGTGCCGCTCGCAATCACCGCCGGGATATTCGGCTGGTTCGGTGGCGATCCGGCCATGGTCAAGGGACCGACGGGCGAGGCGCCCTTGTGGCTGCAGAATGCCGGGTTCGTATTCGTGCCGTTTATTGCGATCTCGGCTTTTGCGACCTGGTTCGGCATGAACGACATCGCTTCGGCCAAGGCATCCTTCACCGAGCAGGCCGTGATCTTCCAGCGCCGGCACAACTGGATCATGTGCTGGCTCTACACTGGAACTTTTGGGTCTTTCATTGGCTATTCGGCCGGATTCCCGCTGCTCACGAAAATGTTGTTCCCGGACGTCAACGCACTTCAGTTCGCCTTTCTCGGCCCGCTTGTCGGCGCCCTGTCGCGCTCAGGCACCGGGTGGCTGGCGGACAAATATGGCGGCGCGCGCGTCACCTTCTGGGTCTTCGTCCTAATGATCGCCGGTGCAGCAGGGGTTTTGTGGTTCATCGGCATCAAGGATCAACCTGGTGCGTTCCTTGGCTTCTTCGCCGCGTTCCTGCTGCTGTTCTTCGCCACCGGTGTCGGCAATGCCTCCACCTTCCAGATGATCCCGGTGATCATGGCCAAGGAGATGGGCCGCTTGATGCCCACGGCAGATGCAGAGACGCGCCGTCGGCAGGCGGAGAAGGAGTCCGCCGCCATCACCGGCTTCACCTCGGCTATTGCTGCCTTCGGCGCCTTCTTCATCCCGAAGAGCTACGGCAGTTCGATCGCCTTGACGGGCGGGCCGAGCGCCGCGCTCTGGGGGTTCTTGATATTCTACGTCAGCTGCCTCGTCATCACCTGGGCCGTCTACACCCGCAAGGGCGGCCTGCTTCACGATATCGAGCGCGCCAAGCGTGGTGCGTCCGTCCATCCGGCCGTAGCCGAATAATCAGAGGCAAGAGCAATGTCGCATTTTCTCGACCGGCTAACCTTCTTCCGCAAGACCGTCGACAGTTTCTCCGACGGCCACGGAATCGTCACCAATGAGGATCGCTCCTGGGAGGACGGCTACCGCAAGCGCTGGCAGCATGACAAGATCGTGCGCTCCACCCATGGCGTGAATTGTACCGGCTCGTGCTCGTGGAAGATTTATGTGAAAGGCGGCATCGTCACCTGGGAGACGCAGCAGACCGACTATCCACGCACGCGGCCCGATCTTCCCAACCATGAACCGCGCGGCTGCGCGCGCGGCGCGTCCTATAGCTGGTATCTCTACTCCGGCGCGCGGGTAAAATACCCGATGATCCGCGGGCGGCTGCTGAAGCTGTGGCGGGCCGCTCGCACCACGATGCCGCCCGTTGCCGCATGGGCCTCCATAGTCAAGGATGGTGACAAGCGGAAATCCTACATCTCGATCCGCGGCCACGGTGGCTTCGTGCGCGCGACCTGGGACGAGGTGAACGAACTCATCGCGGCGGCCAATGCCTATACGGTAAAGGCTCATGGTCCCGACCGTGTCATCGGCTTCTCGCCGATCCCGGCCATGTCGATGGTGTCGTACGCCGCGGGCTCGCGCTACCTGTCGCTGATGGGTGGCGTTTGCATGTCGTTTTACGACTGGTATTGCGATCTGCCGCCAGCGAGCCCCCAGACCTGGGGCGAGCAGACCGACGTTCCCGAAAGCGCAGACTGGTACAATGCAGGCTTCATCATCGTCTGGGGTTCCAACGTGCCGCAGACACGGACGCCCGATGCGCACTTCTATACCGAAGTTCGTTACAAGGGCACGAAGAGTGCGGTCGTCAGCCCGGACTATGCCGAGGCGACCAAGTTTGCCGACATCTGGCTTAACCCGAAGCAGGGGACCGACGCTGCACTGGCGCTGGCCATGGGCCATGTCATTCTTCGTGAATATTACCTCGATCGTACTGTCCCGTATTTCGATGATTACGCCCGCAAATACACCGACCTGCCGTTCCTGGTTCGCCTCACGGAGCGCGATGGTCGGTTCGTTCCGGAACGGCTCCTGCGAGCCTCGGAAATCGCTGGTGGCTTGGGCGAGAGCAACAATCCGGAATGGAAGACGGTCGCGATCGACGAGACTACGGATAAACTCGTCTCGCCGCGCGGATCGATCGGCTATCGCTGGGGCGAGGGTGCCAAATGGAACCTTGAGGAGAAGGATGGCGAAGGTCGGAGCATTCGGCTCAGGCTGACGCTTGCTGGCAAGAAATCCAAGATCGTACCTGTCGATTTTCCGTATTTTGGCGGGCGCGCCACCGAGCATTTCGTATCGACCGATCACGGTGAAATTCTCACCCGCAACCTTCCGGTCCGGCGGATCAAGCTGAGCGACGGCTCCCAGGTGGCAGTTGCCACCGTGCATGACCTGATGATGGCCAATTATGGTCTCGATCGTGGCTTTGGCGGCGATCACGCGGCCAAGAGTTATGACGAGGACGTGCCGTTCACGCCCGCCTGGGCGGAGCGCATTACCGGGGTAAAGCGCGATGCGATCATCACGGTTGCCCGTGAATTTGCCACCAACGCGGAGAAAACCAACGGCCGTTCGATGGTGATCCTCGGCGCTGGTGTGAACCACTGGTACCACATGGACATGACCTACCGGGGGATCATCAATCTCCTGGTTTTCTGCGGCGCCATCGGCCAATCGGGCGGGGGCTGGTCACATTATGTGGGACAGGAAAAACTCCGCCCCCAGACAGGCTGGACACCGCTTGCGTTCGGGCTCGATTGGAGCCGGCCACCCCGGCACATGAACTCGACGTCCTTCTTCTACGCGCAGACCGACCAGTGGCGCTACGAGACCCTGACGGCTGCAGAAATACTATCGCCGACCGCGCCCGAAGGTGACTGGAACAAGAGTTTCATCGACTACAATGTTCGCGCCGAGCGTATGGGCTGGCTGCCTTCAGCGCCTCAGTTGAAGCAGAATCCGCTGACGATCGCCGCCAAGGCCAAGGCCGCCGGCCTCGAGCCGAAGGACTATGTCGTCAAGGCGCTGAAATCCGGTGAACTGGAGCTCTCCTGTCATGATCCCGACGATCCCGACAACTGGCCGCGCAACATGTTCGTCTGGCGCTCAAATCTTCTCGGCTCATCAGGCAAGGGCCATGAATATTTCCTCAAGCATTTGCTCGGCACCACCCACGGTGTGATGGGCAAGGACCTCGGCGCGGAAGGGGCGGTCCGCAACACCGAAGTTGTCTGGCACGAGACGGCGCCGCAAGGGAAGCTCGACCTCCTGGTCACGCTCGACTTCCGCATGTCGACCACCTGCGTCTACTCCGACATCGTGCTGCCGACGGCCACCTGGTACGAGAAGAACGACCTCAACACGTCCGACATGCATCCCTTCATCCATCCGCTGTCAGCTGCGGTGGATCCTGCCTGGGAGTCGCGCTCCGACTGGGAGATCTACAGGGGCCTCGCCAAGGCCTTCTCGAAAGTATCCCCAGAGGTGCTGGGCGTCGAGCAGGATGTGGTTCTCACTCCGATCCAGCATGACAGCCCGGCCGAGATGGCCCAGGGCCTCGACGTGAAGGACTGGAAGCTCGGCGAAGTCGAGCCAATCCCGGGCAAGACCATGCCGTCGGTGACGCTGGTCAGCCGTGACTACCCCAACCTCTACGCCCAGTTCACGGCGCTGGGGCCGTTGATGACGAAAGTCGGCAACGGGGGCAAAGGCATTGCCTGGGACACCAAGCACGAAGTCGAGGCGCTCGGAGCATTGAACGGGGTACACCTTGACGGTGCGGCCAAGGGCTTGCCGAAGATCGAGACCGACATAGACGCTTGCGAGGTCATCCTCATGCTGGCGCCGGAGACCAATGGCGAGGTGGCGATCAAGGCTTGGGAAGCCTTGTCGGAGATCACCGGCCGTGAGCACGCCCACCTTGCCTTGCCGAAGGAAGACGAGAAGATCCGCTTCCGCGATATCCAGGCACAGCCGCGCAAGATCATCTCTTCGCCGACTTGGTCCGGCATCGAAAGTGAGAAAGTCTGCTACAATGCCGGCTATACCAACGTCCACGAATTGATCCCGTGGCGGACATTGACCGGCCGCCAGCAGCTCTACCAGGATCACCTGTGGATGCGGGCCTTCGGGGAGGGGCTGGTCACCTGGAAGCCGCCAGTCGATTTGAAGACGATCCCCGGTATCAAGGATGTCCGTCCCAACGGGCACAAGGAAATCGTCCTCAACTTCATCACGCCGCACCAGAAATGGGGCATCCATTCCACCTATACGGACAATCTGCTGATGCTGACGCTCAACCGCGGTGGCCCGGTGGTGTGGATCTCCGAGACCGACGCCAAGACGGCCGGCCTGGTCGACAATGACTGGGTCGAGGTCTTCAACATCAACGGCGCGCTCACCGCGCGTGCCGTCGTCTCCCAGCGCATCAAGCCGGGCATGATGATGATGTATCACGCCCAGGAAAAGATCGTGAATACGCCGGGATCGGAGATGACCGGCAATCGGGGCGGCATCCACAACTCGGTCACCAGGACGGTGCTGAAACCCACCCACATGATCGGCGGCTACGCCCAGCAATCCTACGGCTTCAACTATTACGGCACCGTAGGCTCCAACCGCGATGAATTCATCGTCGTCCGCAAGATGGCCACTGTCGACTGGCTCGAAGGGCCGCTCGCATCTGAGGCACCGAAGGAGGCTGCAGAATGAAAATCCGTGCTCAGATCGCGATGGTGCTGAACCTCGATAAATGCATCGGGTGCCACACTTGCTCCGTCACCTGCAAGAACGTCTGGACCAACCGGGAAGGCGTCGAATACGCCTGGTTCAACAATGTCGAGACCAAGCCCGGCGTCGGCTATCCCAAGGAGTGGGAGAACCAGAAGAAATGGAATGGCGGTTGGCGGCGCAAGAAGAACGGCCGCATTGAGCCGAAGATGGGTGCCAAATGGCGAATCCTCGCCAACATCTTCGCCAATCCCGACCTGCCGGAGATCGACGACTATTACGAGCCGTTCACTTTTGACTACGAACACCTGCATACGGCGAAAGAATCGAAGGCTTTCCCGACCGCCCGACCGCGTTCGGCGATCACCGGCGAGCGCATGGAAAAGATCGAATGGGGCCCGAACTGGGAGGAGATCCTCGGCGGCGAGTTCGAGAAGCGTTCCAAGGACGTGAATTTCGAGGGCGTCCAGAAGGACATCTACGGCCAGTTCGAAAACACCTTCATGATGTACCTGCCGCGATTGTGCGAGCACTGCCTTAATCCGACCTGCGCGGCTGTATGCCCCTCGGGTGCCATCTACAAACGCGAGGAGGACGGCATCGTCCTGATCGACCAGGATAAATGCCGGGGATGGCGCATGTGCGTCTCCGGCTGTCCCTACAAGAAGATCTACTATAACTGGTCGTCGGGAAAATCGGAGAAGTGCATTTTCTGCTATCCCCGCATCGAGGCGGGGCAGCCGACGGTCTGTTCGGAAACCTGCGTCGGGCGCATCCGCTATCTCGGCGTGATCCTTTACGATGCGGACCGCATTGAGGCGGCCGCCAGCACTCCCGACGAGAAGGATCTCTATCAGGCGCAACTCGACGTTTTCCTCAATCCGAACGACCCGGCTGTGATCGCCCAGGCTCGCGCTGACGGGATTCCCGACAATTGGCTGGAAGCGGCCAAACTATCGCCCGTCTGGAAAATGGCGATGGAATGGAAAATCGCCTTCCCGCTCCATCCGGAATATCGCACCCTGCCGATGGTCTGGTATGTGCCACCGCTCTCACCAATCCAGTCAGCGGCCGCCGCAGGCAAGATGGGCGTCGACGGCGACATGCCCGATGTGCGCAGCCTGCGCATCCCGCTCCAGTATCTCGCCAATCTACTGACGGCGGGCAAGGAGGAGCCTGTTGCTCTCGCGCTCGAGCGCATGCTCGCGATGCGCAGCTACATGCGGGCAAAGACGATCGACGGTCGGCTCGACGAGTCGATCGCAGCGCGGGTCGGCCTGACAGGAACGGCCATCGACGAAATGTACAAGGTGATGGCGATCGCGAATTACGAGGATCGTTTCGTCATCCCGACGGCGCACCGCGAATGGAGTGAGGACGCGCAGGACATGCGAGGCTCTTGCGGCTTCTCCTTCGGAAACGGCTGCTCGAGCGGTTCCACAGAGACGAACCTCTTTGGCACCAAGCAGACCAAGCGACCAACGAACCCGATGGAGATCGCGTGATGACCGCGCCGGTTTCGAACAGGACCTTCAGGGCGCTCTCGGCGCTCCTTGCCTATCCGTCGGAGGACCTTTCCCCGGCGATCCCCGAAATTATCTCGGCGATCGAGGCAGAGGGGCTGATATCGGACGAAGCAAGGGAGCAACTGCGCCCTCTGCTTACCGATCTGGCTACTCTGGATTTGTACGATCTCCAGGAGCGCTATGTGGAGTTGTTCGACAAGACGCGCCGTCACTCACTGCATCTCTTCGAACATATCCACGGCGAGAGCCGCGATCGCGGCCAGGCAATGGTCGATCTGGTCGAACATTATCGGCGCGGGGGGCTTCTCATCGCGGCGAATGAATTGCCCGATTTCATCCCGCTTTTCCTGGAGTTTCTGTCCGCTCGCCCGCTTGATGAGGCGCGCGGTCTGCTCAAGGAGACCGCTCATATCTTCTCGCTGCTCGAGGAAAGGCTGGCCAAGCGAAACGGAGGCTATGCCGCTGTGTTCGCGGCCGCGCTCTCGATCGTCAACGAAACGGCTGTTGTTGCCGACACGGTCGAGATCAACGACGAGCCCGACGACCTGGCGTCCATCGATGCCGCCTGGGAAGAAACAGCCGTCACTTTCGGTCCAGGAAATGCGACCGACGGCTGTTCCGTCGATCGGCTGAGAATCCAGATGCGCGCCGCGAACCGCGACGCGCGGCATAACGTGACCTGACCGGGAGGCAAGCGATGTCCACCGCAATCAACGACGCGCTTTTTGGCTGGTATCCCTATTTCTGCCTGACTGTTTTCCTGCTTGGGAGCCTGATCCGATTCGACCGCGAGCAATATACTTGGAAGACGGGTTCCTCCCAGCTTCTGCGGCGGCGACAGCTCCGCTGGGGTTCCAATCTTTTTCATGTGGGCATCCTGGCGATTTTTGGGGGACATTTCGTCGGTCTGCTGACGCCGATCTGGATATTCGATGCGCTCGGCATCTCTCATAGCTTCAAGCAGGGGCTCGCTATCACAGTCGGCGGCATAGCCGGCATTGCCTGCTTCATCGGCATCACGCTCCTCGCCCATCGTCGGCTGTTCGATCCCCGCATCCGCAACACGTCCAGTTTTGGCGACATCGCGGTTCTTTTGCTGCTGTGGCTGCAACTCACTCTTGGCCTGTCCACCATCTTCGTCTCGCTCGGTCACATGGATGGCCATGAGATGGTAAAATTCATGAACTGGGCGCAGGGCATTCTCACCCTACAACCAGCGGCCGCAGCCTATGTCGCCGACGTCAACCCGATCTTCAAGGCGCACCTCCTGCTCGGTATGACCATTTTCCTGGTCTTCCCGTTTACACGGCTGGTTCACATATGGAGTGCTCCGATCTGGTATCTCGGGCGCCCCGGCTACCAGGTGGTGCGCACGCGCTTTGCGGGGCGGCGGGTGCCCACACCCTTACCATCAGCTCGGTCTCCTGCGTCCGTTCGGCCTGTTGCTGTTCGTCCCAACCGCCAACCCGCGGAGTAAGTCATGACCGCTCTCATCATCGATCACGCCGCCAGCCGCGCACCGTCCTGCGAACATCCGCACGAGCACGGGCCCGCGACACCTGACACGACTCCGTCGCGCGAGCGCGTGGCGATGCCGCCAGTAACAGTCAATGGTGTGACGATTTCGCGTAAGGCGATTGCCGCCGAGGTGCAGAACTTTCCCGCGCGCAACCCCGGCGAGGGCTGGAGGGCGGCAACCCGAGCGCTGGTCATTCGCGAATTGCTGCTGCAGGAAGCGCGGCGGCTCGATGTCGGCGTTGAGCAGAAGACCGATGAGGACGGGCGCCAGGAAACGGTGGAGGACGCCCAGGTGCGCGGCCTCATCGAACGCGAAGTTCGTGTTCCGGAGGCGGACGAAGAAACGCTGCGCCGCTTCTATGACAACAACCTTCACCGCTTCGTGACGCCATCGCTCTATGAGGCCGATCACATTCTCATCGGTGCCCGCCGCGATGAAAGCGAAGCCTTCGTCGCGGCGCGAGAAAAGGCGCTGTCGCTCAGAGCGGCGCTGGCAGTTGCACCGGAGCGTTTCGCAGCCCTGGCGCAGGATTGCTCGGATTGCCCATCGGGGGCCATCGGTGGCAGCCTCGGTCAGATTGGGCCGGGCGACACGACGCCGGAATTCGAAGCCGCTCTGATTAATCTCGCCCCCGGCGACATGTCGCCTCCGGTGGAGACACGTTACGGCTTCCACCTCATCCGCCTGACGCGGCGGATCGACGGCCGCCAGCTCCCGTTCGAGGCTGTGCGGAAGCGGATCGCCGCCTACTTGACCGAGCACGTCAATCGGCAAGCCACGGCGCAATACGTGTGCCTGCTTGTCGGCCAGGCGGATATTTGTGGGATTGATCTCGACGGCTCATCCTCGCCGTTGGTGCAGTGAGGACGATGCGATGCTGGGAAACCTGATTGCCTCGCTGGACGACCCGAATGTCGCCATGGGTCTCGTTGCAGCATTCGACGAGCCCGCCTTGCTTGCCCGTTTGGCTGCGGCGGCGGATGCGTCCGGTCGCTTGCCAGCCGAGATCGTCGGCTCGGCCGTTCGCAATTTCGTGGACACCGCCTCCGACGATCATTGGACCCAGCTCATTGGTCTCATGAATCGATCGGAAGATCCTGGCCTGGCGGCCATGCGTGCAATTCTCGAAAAGTCCCTGCCGGGAATGAAGGCGGCCTGACGATGCGTGCAGTACGCCATAGCTGCTTCCACTCAGATGCGCAGATGGTGTCGTTTGAAACTGCACGAACAGCTGCCATCGCACTTGCTCAACCGCTCAACAGGCAGGAAGACGTGCCATCGGCACGTGCAGCAGGGCGTATCCTGGCCGCGACGATCGAAGCTCCGTGTGCCCTTCCGCCATTCGCCCAGGCGGCAATGGATGGATATGCCATCCGCCTTTCGGGCAAGAACGGTGTGCCTTTGGTCTTGCCGATTTCCGGATGCACCTGCGCTGGCGACAAACAGGACGTGTTGGCACCGGGGACAGCCCATCGCGTCATGACTGGCGCTGCATTGCCATGCGGCGCGGATACCGTCGTTATGCAGGAGCACGCGACCCGCAGGGGTGATCTCCTGCAGTTCGGGCTCGACGTCGAAGCCGGCACCCACATTCGACGAGTCGGCGAGGATGTAAAACAGGGCACGACTATCCTTCGGCCGGGCCGCGTGATCGGCTGGACCGAAGTTGCGCTTCTAAGCGCGCTTGGCATTGCGACGGTTTCGGTTGCATGCCCCCTACGGATTGTGGTCCTCGTGACGGGTTCAGAGCTCCGCCATGCCGGCGAGGCACTTCCCTTCGGCGCCATTTACGACTCCAATGGCCCCATGCTCGCCGCGATGCTGGAAGCACCCAACGCACATATCTCGACGCTGACCGTTCGTGACGACCTGATCGCCATTACGCATGCGCTCGAAAGCATCGCGGAGTCCGCCGACCTTGTGATCGTCACCGCCGGTATGTCGGTGGGAGAAAAAGATCATGTGCGCGAAGCCGTCATACGTGCGGGGGGCCAACTCGACATCGTCAAGGTGGCGATGAAGCCCGGCAAGCCGCTGGCGTTCGGCACGCTCGGAGGCGCGTGTTTCGTCGGCCTGCCCGGCAATCCGCAAGCCGCGGCTTTTGGCGCGCTCGCCTTCGTGCGCCCGATGATGAAAGCCCTTCTCGGTCATGCTCCTGCGAAGCGCATCACGGCCGAGATAAACTTTACACGCAGCCGCAAGCCGGATCGCACGGAACTGCTGCCGGTCCGCTTGAACGTCGAGCAGGGTCGATTGACCGCACATCGCAGCGGGCCGGATGGCTCGCACCGAATGATGCCCATGGTGTTTGCCGACGCAGTTGCCGTTGTGCCTGGCGCATCAACGCCCGTCGAAGTTGGCTCGCTCCTGGAAGTGCTTCCGTTCGACCGACTGCGTTTCGGGGGTGGAACGGGATAGCGAGATCGGTTGTCGACCGTCCGGCCGCTGCTCGGACATCTGACGCAAATTTCTGTCTGGAGAACCCGCGCATGCAAATCGCCCATCCAAGCTGTCCCATCACCGCAATCGTCTATCCAAGCGGGTTCAAGTTCGAGCCTATTCTGTTAGAACTCGCCACAACCATGGCTGAACAAGGCATGCGACTGGCCGGTCTTGTCCAGCGCAGCCAGCCAAAGCCTGGCCGCGTGAAATGCGACATGTTCCTTCAGGATCTCGCGACGGGCGAGCTTCGCGCAATATCCGATGATCGTGGTCCTCACGCTCGAGGCTGCGTTTTGAACCCCGATCTATTGCTCAGAGCTTGTGAAGCGGCGCAGGCCGGGCTGTCCGCCCAGACCGATTTGCTGGTCCTCTGCAAATTTGGAAAGACCGAGGCCGAAGGCGGCGGCTTTAGATCGCTGATCGCCAACGCACTTGAGTTGTCCGTTCCCGTCCTGATTGGAGTTCCCCTCATCAATCTATCGCCGTTCCGCGAATTCTCAGCTGGGCTCGCACAAGAGATCGAATTGTCCCAACTCGTATCCGATCCGCTTGCCGTGGCGGAGCGCTTGCGATCTTCCAACTGGCCACTTTGGAAGATGGTGGCGGTGGTCGAAAGAATTCGCGGCTGGCATAATTTCGCACCCGGTGGAGTGTCGACGGACTCCTTGGAGGAAGGTGTTTTGATCCATTCGACGGGTGCCTAGGGTGCAGACCCAAGTCGCCTGAGTGATGTCGCGGCGCTGGGAGTGCTGTGCTTGTCTCAATTAACTCCTGTTCTCGAAGTCGCCGTCTGCAAGGGCTTTGGGCCTCTCAACACGATAGTGCCTGTGAGGGTGGCAGCGAGTTTACTTATGGTCGAATCTGCCGCCGCTCTCCAAAGTTGACTGCGCCCGGATATTCCGATCGTCAGGCAACAGCCATTGGGCGATGTTGGTTTTCAAGAACTCTGTTTGGTTCGAACTTTGGGGTCGCGCCACTCTGCCCCGCCGAGCCTTACGTGACGCCCAGATACCGGTCGGGTTTGTGATTGATGGCAATGATCAAGTTGACGATCGTCGCGCCAAGGATCGACAGCACCAGATGATCGGGTTCCAGGACGAACAAGGCGGCGCCGAGGATTCCGAGATCAACGGCAAGCTGGAAGTAGCCAGCCCTAATTCCCAAGGTCTCCTGGAGAAAGATGGCCAGGATATTGATGCCGCCGAGACCAGTGCGGTGGCGAAAGAGAATCAAAAGCCCCGTCCCGCACAGGCCACCGCCCACCACGGCTGCGTAGGTGGGATCTAGCAGGGAAAATTCGACCCAGCGTGCCGATAATCGCGACAACAGGGAAACGAGGCTGACGGCGAGAAACGTCCTGACTGTGAAACGCCAGCCCATCCGTTTCACCGCGAGATAGTAGAAGGGCAGGTTGATAAGAGAAAAAGCTGCCCAGAACTGCATGCCGGTGGCGTATTGCAGGAGAAGGGCCATTCCGGCCATTCCGCCGACCAGAAGCGTCGCCTTGGCGTAGATAACCGTGCCTAGTGCGACGAAGAGCGTTCCGAAGAACATCGCCAAGGCATCCTCATGGAGGCCGTGCCTATCGTTTTTTCGGTGTTCCATTTGCCTCCCCCACTTATCGGCCGGAGCTTCCAAAACTGTGCCGAAGAATTGGAACTGCTGTTCCTGAGCCCATGTCTAAATGATCGTGGCTGTCTGTAGCCGACAAATGGCGCGCGATCTTTGCGCCGACGCAAACCAGATGACGCCGAGCGCAGGACTGCGCGAGAATGTGAATCGCCGGAACATGACGCGACACGACACAACGCACGACAGCTATCCGGCAGAAAACATGTCGCTGCCCGCAAAGCCTGCCTTGGCGTGCTCGAAGGCCTGAAAGAAACCCGCGAAGCCCGCAAGGCCTTCATTGAGGCCGCAAAGGAGGCAGACATCCTCGTTGAGTGGGATCCGTTCAGTTGAGCGCCGATCCGCTTTTCAGCGTGCCCTCGATAGCCTTACTGTAAACTGGTCGCCCAGGTCTGGAGGCTCCCGTGTGCAACGATTATGAACAGCATGTACTCTGGGCTGAATATTGCCGGATGATGGCGTCCTTGGCCCTCAAAATCCCCACCGATCAAACCGAATTGGATTTGCCCCAGGCGGACGACATTCGGATCAATGACCCCGCGCCAATAGCGCGCGCCGCCGGGGATGCGGTGGAACTGGCATCGATGACGTTCGGGTTTCCGCCTGCCGGACCAAAAGGTGGGCCCGTATTCAACTTTCGCTCCGAAGGCCGGCAATTCGGAAACAGCAAACGCTGCCTCGTCCCTGCGTCCGCGTTCTTCGAATTCACCGGCACGAAATATCCGAAGGCGAAGCATCGCTTCACGCTCAACGGCTCGCCGTTTATGGCCATCGCAGGACTTTGGCGTGAGGCTGCCGGCAACAAGCCCCCCACCTTCACCATGCTGACGACCGATCCAGGCCCAGATGTTGCGCCATATCACAATCGGCAGGTTGTGGTCCTTCAGCCGGAGCACTGGGGGGCCTGGATCAATTTGACAAAGCCTGAGGCTGAGCTGTTGCGGCCACTTCCGGCCGGGTCGCTCTCGGTCGAGACAGTTCGCGCCGAAAACTCGTGACTAGCTTCGCAATGTCTCCGGCGCGCTGAGCGGCCCGAGGTCGAGAACTGGCGTGTATTCGCCCGGGCGGCGCCAGGCGCCCCGCACCTTTCCATTCTCCCGATCCCGCCTTGGATCGAACATCAGCCCCTCGAAGTGATCACGGAACGCCTCTGCAGACGCGGTATCGCTGAAGCAATAGAGCCGATAGGGTTCATATTTGCCGTTCGGCCATATCGCCTGCACATGCCGCGTCTGGTGCTTGAGCCCTCTTTCCTGGCAGAACTTCGCGATAATGGTGAAGTTCCGGGCGGTGCAGAGGTCATCCGGCAGACCAACTTGGTGTGGCCAGTCGCGGTCGATGACCGATGGTGTTGGTGAGGCTCGACTGCGTTTGACCACTATTCGAAATGCATCGACTGGCCGCGCATCATTGCCAGCGTCAGCGCGATTGGAGGATTTGCCGGCGGCTTCTCCATATGCAAGGAGTCGTCGAAATCACGCCACGCCGCCATGCGCAATGCATCATTGTCATCGCCGGCCGCCGGGTCGAAAACGTGGGCATCACAAGGATTTCGGTCAATCTCGATCGTCCAGTCCTTGAGTGCCTTGCGGGCCATCTCTTCGACCCGGGCGAGGTCGCTGGTGAAGAACGGGACACGGTCTCCATCTTCCGAAAGCGGTTCAACCCGATCCAGCGTCAGTTCCATGACTTGATGGCGCGGAACCTTGTCCTCCGGTCAGCCGCACAACAAGCCGCCGCCGCCGCCTTGTCGGCTTCCGTCCAGACGGCCGCAGCTCGGTCCTCGTCCTCGGTAGGCTTGTCGTCCTCGGGAAAGCCCTTGATGTCCCAGCCTTGCAATGCAAACAGACCTTCGGCCAGGCATGTTGCTAATCCACTATAAGAGTCGGCATGTGATGGAGAAAATCCTGACACCAGGCGAGGTGAAGATCCCGCCGCAGACCATCGTTGACGGCAGTGTTCACGCCGGCCTTGATGTGGCGCTCGGAGATCTTCGCGAGTGGCATGTTCTGCGGGCCTGGTGCAGATCCTGTTCGCACCATGCACCGGTAAAGCCTGCCGTGCTCATCAAGCGCTATGGAAAAGACGCTCTGTTCAGTTCGGTCGAGCGCGTGCTGTTCTGCACGAGTTGTGACAGGGGCGGCCCCGTCAGGCTGGAAATTCACAAGCTGCCACGCAATTGAAAGGAATTTGGCGGGATGCAAGACCTCATCGATTTCTTCCAGGCCAACTCGGCTCTGGGTTGGACACCTATCGCATCTCGCCGATCAGCGGCCGGACTGTTGAGCCGGAAATGCGCGCGATCTCGGCCGTTCGGCTTCGACGCAAAAGCGGACCACCGCGGACGGGGACAGTCGGTCCCGCGTCCCGTCCTGCGGCCGGCGCTATGCTGACGTTCCTACGGCTGTCCCGTTCACCGCCCGCGGCGGGGGCGAATTTCCTCCGTCCTGCGCGCGACAATGATCCGCTGTTGCGGACGCGCGCAGGACTGCGGCTTATACGCCGTTCTTCCTTTGAGCGCCGACGGTCGTCGGCGCGGAGATGCTTGGGCATGGAACCGAATCCCAGGCAGGGTATTGAATCGGACTATGTATCCGAGTTCCTCATGTCGGCTGTAGATGGCACCCTCAGCAAAAGGCGCACACGGCGCAGAGACTCAGAATCTATCCCTACATATCGGCTCCCGGAGTTTCGGTCCTTCCAGCTCTGCACGCTGACAGACCACATATCGGTGGGCGGGGATTGGCTCTTCGAGATGAAGTTCGACGGCTATCGTGCCCAAGCCGCGATCTCCGGCTCGAACGTTGTCGTCTATACCCGCAATGGCCACGACTGGACCCGACAGTTCAAGGTCGTCCTGCCGCCGCTTCAGAGACTGACCAAAGCCGCGGTGCTGATCGATGGTGAGATCGTCGCCATCGACAGCCAGGGCCGCACGAACTTCTCCATGCTGAAAACCGGCATTGCCGCAGGTATGCCCCTCAAGTTCTATGCCTTCGATCTGCTTGAATGCGACGGCGAGGATCTGTCGAACCAGCCGCTGCTCGAACGCAAGGCGCGACTTGAATCCCTGCTGGGCGCGCGCCGCCCTGACGACAGCCTGCAATTCTCCAGCCACATCGTCGACCAGGGCAAAAGGGTGTTCGACGCCATGTGCGAGGGCGGCCACGAAGGCGTCATCGCCAAGCGTGCCGGCAGCTCCTACGTCGGCGACCGCACCGGGAGTTGGCTCAAGATCAAGTGCACGAAGCGACAGGAATTCGTCGTCGGCGGCTATCGACCAAGTGACACAGGACACGGCATGGCCTCGCTAATCCTCGGCACTTACGACAATGGCAAGCTCATCTATCGCGGCCGCGTCGGCACGGGGTTCACCGCGGCGATGCGCAAAGACATCCTCGCGAAGCTCGAGACACGCCGTGTTGACAAACCGGCTTTCGCCTCCGTTCCGCGAGACATTGCCCGCCGTGCCCGATGGGTGAAGCCCGAGCTTGTTGCCGAGGTCACCTATGCCGAAGTGACATCGGACGGCAGCTTGCGGCATCCAAGCTTTAAGGGCATGCGGGAAGACAAGCCAGCCGACCAGGTGGTGATGGAAATGCCGAAGACGCCGGCAACTCTTGGCTCCGCCAATCTCGATCCGGGAATCGGGAAGGAGATCGCCGCTGCTGTCGGCGTCAAGCTGACGCATCCGGACAAGGTCATGTATCCGGGGACCAAGGTGACCAAGGCCACGCTCGCCGCCTACTATGCCGTGGTCGCCGAGAAGATGCTGCCGCACATCCAGGATCGGCCGCTATCGCTGGTGCGCGATACCGACGGCGACCTGCAACAGACCTTTTTTCAGAAACACAGACTGCCAGGCATGCCTAAGGCCATCCATGACGGCCAGTTGGAGAAGATGTCCGGGAAGGAAAGCCGGATCTTGTGGATCGATGACCTGGCTGGGCTGATCGCAGGCGTCCAGATGAACGTGCTTGAATTCCACATCTGGGGAAGCCTGCGCCAGCAGCCGGATCTGCCACACCGCATGATCTTCGACATCGACCCCGACGCGGGCTTGGAATTCACTGCCGTCAAGCAGGCATCCCTCGACATTCGGGGCATCCTGGAAGCGCTTGGGCTGCAGTCGTGGCCGTTGCTGTCCGGCGGCAAGGGCGTTCATGTGGTCGTGCCGCTCGTCCCGGAGGCAGACTGGGACGAGGTCAAGAGCTTCTGCCAAGACTTCGCCGAACTGCTGGCCCGTACAGATCCGTCGCGCTTCGTCGCCAACATGAGCAAGGCCAAGCGCAAGGGCCGAATGTTTCTCGATTACCTACGCAACGGCCAGGGCTCCACTGCAATCTGTCCCTGGTCCACTCGGGCACGCGCGGGGGCGGGGTGCGCGGTGCCCGTCAGCTGGGAGGAGTTGCCCTCCTGCGAAAGCGCCAACGGTTTCGATGTTTTCGCCGCCGCCGCGCGGGCTCAGCTGCCGGAAGCCTGGGAAGGCTATTTCGACGTCGAACAAACGCTTACCGAGCGCATCCGCCACGCAGTCCGGTAGGAATAAGCAGTTGGCGCGGACCGCCTTTGCCCAAAATTCGAGAGCGTCCCCCTTCTGCGGGAGACCCCCGCAACGCCGTCTAGAGTGAGAGTACGGACCGGTTTGCCGTGACGGGTTGAGAGCTGGAGGAGAGGCCTCCGGCGCCCGTCGCGGAGAACCGCGATGTCCAGACATTACGCTCGCGCCGGCGCCGACCGGTCAAGCCCCTATGACGATATCACCAGCAAGATCATCGCCGAACTGGAAGCAGGGCGCTTTCCCTGGGTGCAGCCCTGGGGCACGGCGGCGGCGCAAGCGCCCCTTGCTATGCCGGCCAATGCCGCGACAGGCCGCGCCTATTCCGGGATCAACGTGCTGATCCTGTGGGGAGCGGTCGTCGAGCATGGCTTTCCCATCCAGGGCTGGCTGACTTTCCGCCAGGCGCTATTGCTGGGCGGCCATGTCCGAAAGGGCGAACACGGCACCACCGTCGTTTATGCTGACCGCTTCATCCCTGACGACGCGAAGAATCGCGCTCGGGAAACCGGCGAGGCGGCACAGGCCATACCGTTCCTGAAACGCTTCATTGCGTTCAACGTAGCGCAATGCGAAAATCTGCCCGACGATCTGGCCGCGGCTCCGCCTGCACCGGAACCCGGACTGATCGAGACTACAGTCGAGACGCTGATCAAGGCGACAGGTATCGATTTCCGCATCGGTGGCAGCAGTGCCTATTATGTGCCGGCGCAGGACTACGTGCGGGTGCCGCCCCCGCAGGCCTATTTCGAGACCATCGACTGGCACCGCACCGCCCTGCATGAGCTTGGGCATGCGACCGGCCATGCCTCCCGCGTCGGCCGCGACCTCGGAGGCGCCTTCGGCACCAAGAGATATGCTTTCGAGGAACTGGTCGCCGAGATGAACGCAGCCTTCTGCTGCGCCTCGCTTGGCATCGTACCAACCGTGCGCCACGCCGATTACCTGGCCTCCTGGCTCGAGGTCCTGCGCGAAGACAACCGCGCCATCGTTCGTGCCGCCTCCCAGGCCAGCAAGGCGGCCGACTGGCTGCTTGCCTTCCTGCCGCAACCTGACGGTGCGGCCGAGGCTGGCCCGGTCGACGTTGATGAGGCCGAGATCGACAGGAGGGCGGCATGATCCTCCTCACCGACGAACTGCGCGAGCGGCTGCTCGCCAATGGCCGCGAGCGCAACGCCGATCACGCACCGGTCGTGAAGTTCTTCAATCCGCTCGGCGAAGGAACCTGGCTCGCGACGGAGCTGGGTGCCGATGGCGACGCCATGTTCGGTCTCGCCGATCTCGGCTATCCCGAGTTGGGCAGTTTCTCACTCCTCGAGATGACGTCGGTCCGGCTGCCCTTCGGCATGGGCATCGAGCGCGACATTCTATTTGCCACCGACCTGCCGATTTCGGCCTGGGCAGAGGCGGCCCGCCGGGCCGGAAGCATTCGCGACGCCGAACGCGTCCTCTATCTGGCCGCCCAGTCTGGTCGGGAGGGCGCGTGAGATCTCGGCTCGAAATCCGCAAGGCCGCAGATGCGCAAAGCGTGTCTGCGGCCTTGTGTCCCTTCAGCTCCGCGTGCGGCGCAGTCCTCAGAGTGAGAGGGCTGCGTCTTCCTTTGTGACGGGTTTGGAGGTCGAGAGAGTCTCAGCCGCCCGTCGCGGAGATAGTCCACATGGTTACGCCCAATCAGAAGATCACCCTCAACGCCTCGCGTGATATCCCCTTCAACAAGCTGATGCTGAGCCAATCCAATGTCCGGCGCATCAAGCGCGGGGAAACGATCGAGGACCTAGCCGCCTCGATCGGGCGGCGGGGTCTGCTCCAGAGCCTCAACGTCCGGCCAGTGTTGGATGGCGAGGGCAACGAGACCGGCATGTTTGAGGTGCCGGCTGGCGGGCGCCGCTATCGCGCGCTGGAACTGCTGGTCAAGCAGAAGCGCATGATCAAGACCGAGCCAGTTCCCTGCGTCGTCACCAACGCCGACAGTGAGGTCCCGATCGAGGAGGATTCACTTGCCGAGAATTTTCAGCGCGAAGATTTACATCCGTTGGACATGTTTCGCGCCTTCCAGACCCTGCACGACCAGGGCGCCAGCCACGAGGAGATTGCGGCACGCCTTTTCGTGTCCGCTACCTTTGTCCAGCAGCGCCTGCGACTCGCAAAGGTTTCGCCCAAGCTGCACGAGGTCTACGAGCAGGAGGGCATGCAGCTCGAGCAGCTCATGGCCTTTACCGTGACCGACGACCACGCCCGCCAGGAGCAGGTCTGGGAGGCGCTCGAAAACTCCTGGTCGAAGGAGCCGCAGCAGATCCGGCGCCTTTTGACGGAAACCACGGTGCGCGCGACCGATCGCCGTGCGCTGTTCGTCGGTGTCGAGGCGTATGTCGCCGCTGCCGGCGTCGTGCTGCGCGACCTGTTCGAGTCCGACAATGGCGGCTGGCTCCAGGACCCCGCTCTGCTCGACCGCCTGGTCCGCGACAAGCTGAAGTCGATCGCCGACGAGATCGCGGCGGAGGGCTGGAAGTGGATCGTGGTCGATGTCGATCTGCCTTATGGTCATAATCACGGTCTGCGGGCACTGGCCGGCACCCCCGTCGATCTGACCGACGCGGAGCGGGCGGAACGCGAAGCCCTGCGCGCGGAGTACGATCGGCTGGAAGCCGAGTATGGCGAATCCGACGAACTCCCCGACGAGGTCGATCGGCGCCTCGGCCAGATCGAGACTGCGCTTGAGGCCTTCGAGAGCCGCCCGATGAACTACGATCGGGCCGAGATCGGCCGCGCCGGTGCCTTCATCAGCATCGACCGTGACGGTGACCTGGTCGTCGATCGCGGATATGTGCGCCCCGAGGACGAAGCGATGCAGGCGGTCGACGACGCCGCCGCCGAGCCCGACGGTGCGACCGAGAACGAGGAGAGCAGGGACGATCCTTCGGTTCGCCGCGCTACCATCACCATCGGCGCGCAAACGTCCGAGCCCGATGAGGATGAAGGCGACGCCATCAAACCGCTGCCCGAACGCCTGGTGATCGAGCTCACCGCGCATCGCACGTTGGCGCTGCGCAATGCCGTGGCCGAGAACCAGCATGTGGCGATCACGGCGCTGTTGCATCGGCTCGTCCTCGACACCTTCGGTCATCGCTCCGCGACCGGCTGCCTCGAGGCGTTCGTCCGACATGTCCACTTGCCGACGCAAGACGCCGAGCTGAAAGACAGCCCCGCGGCCAAGGCGATCGACGAACGCCATGAGGCGTGGAAGGGCGACATCCCGCTGGGTGACGACGAGACCCTATGGGCTTGGCTCGACGGGCTCGATGAAGCCAGCCGGCAGGCGCTGTTGGCGCATTGCGTCAGCTATGGGATCAACGCCCTGTTCGAACGACCCAATCCCTACGGCAGCGGTGTTTCCCAGCATGGGCTCGATCAGCGCCTGCGTGAAGCCGATCGGTTGTCCCGTGCCACCGGGCTTGACATGGTGGATGCGGGCTGGCGGCCGGCGGTGGATAACTATCTCGGCCGCGTCACCAAGTCCCGCATTCTCGAAGCCGTGCGCGAAGGCGCCGGCGAGCAGGCCGCCCAGCTTATCGACCATCTCAAGAAGGCCGACATGGCCAAGGAGGCCGAGCGCCTCTTGGCCGATAGTGGCTGGCTGCCCGAACCGCTCCGCCTCAGCGGCGATGACGCGCCGGCCGCGCAGCCGGATGAGGGCGAGGAAGCAGACCTTCCCGAATTCCTCGCCAGCGATGACGAAGACGACTCGGCGGCAGCCGATGAGGTCATCGCTCACGCGGTCGCTGCCGAATAGCACCCATCGATTGGGCGCCTCCGGCCTAGCCGTTTCCCTTCACCTCACCCTCGTGGCCCGACGCCCTGTCGGGCCTTTTCTTTTCAGGAGACATCCATGTCCGCCCACACCGTCTATGACAACGCCCCGCTCGGCTCGCTGATCCGCTACTCGGGCGGCACCCCCAAACCGCCCGCGGGCTTTGCAGCCGGCGCTATCTTCGCCGCCGCCGGCCTGCTGCTTCCCCGTCTCGAACGCGGCGAGTGCATCGACGCGCCAAACCTGCGCTCGGCGATGGAAGCCGCATTCGGGGCCTCCGACGCTGCCGGCGCCTGGGACTGGAAGCAGGCCTACGATGCCTGCGAGGCCGCGACGGTCCTTTTCCTGCGCAAGTACGGCAAGGCGTTGTTCCGCCAGGCGGCGTCGCCGGCTCTCCGGCTTTCCGCATTGTCGAAGATCGCCGGTCTCATGCCGACGCATACCCGCCGATCCGAAGAGGCGCAGACCTTCCAGCAGTTCTCGACGCCGATTCCGCTCGGCCTGGTCGCGGCAACGGCCGCCGCCATCACGCCCGCCGACCGTGTACTGGAGCCTTCCGCCGGCACCGGGCTGCTCGCCATCCTGGCCGAGACAGCCGGCGCGTCGCTCGTCCTCAACGAGCTTGCCGAGACGCGCGCGACACTTCTCTCCTGCCTCTTTCCGGCCGTCTCCGCCAGCCGCTTCGACGCCGCCCAGATCGACGACCATCTCGATCCCGGCGCAGTGCCGAGCGTGGTGCTGATGAACCCGCCTTTTTCGGTCATGGCCAATGTCGAGGGCCGCATGGCCGACGCGGCCTGGCGGCATGTCGCCTCGGCCCTGGCGCGTCTTGCGCCCGGCGGGCGGCTGGTGACGATCACCGGTGCGAACTTCGCGCCCGACCATCCGGCCTGGACCGCCGCCTTCACTCACCTGCAGGAACGTGGCCGCGTCGTCTTCTCCGCCGCCATCGATGGCTCGGCCTACGCCAAGCATGGCACGACCTTTCCGACACGCCTCACCGTCATCGACAAGCTCCCAGCGGACGATCCCACCGTCTTCGCGGATGCTCCCGGCATCGCTCCGGATGCGGTAACGCTCCTCGCGTGGATTGAGGAGCGCCTTCCCGCGCGGCCGCCGGTCGTGATGGCCGCCGTTTCCAGCGCGGCATCGGCGGTCGCCGCACCCCGCACCGTGCACGGCTCTCTCACACGCGCGGCGAGAACCACGCCACGCATGTCGATCGCCGAACCGGAAGCCATCGACCTCGCCTATGAGGCTGTCGACTGGCAGGCAGCCGAGGACGGCCAGATCAGCGACGCCATCTATGAGGCCTACGGGCTTCAGGCGATCCGCATCCCCGGCTCTCGGGCTCACCCCACCCAGCTCGTTCAATCGGCGGCCATGGCCTCGGTGGCGCCACCCAAGCCCAGCTACCGGCCGCGCCTGCCGAAGAACGTCCTTGACCTGCTCTCGGACGCGCAACTCGAGACCGTCATCTATGCCGGCGAGGCTCACGCCGAGTATCTCGCCGGCGCCTGGACGCTCGACGATACCTTTGACGTGGTTAGCGCCGCGGCCGATGCCACCGCAGAGGCCGTGCGCTTCCGGCAAGGCTTCATGATCGGCGACGGTACGGGTGTAGGCAAGGGCCGCGAGTCCGCCGCCGTCATTCTCGACAACTGGATGCAGGGCCGGCGCAAGGCGGTCTGGATCTCCAAGTCCGACAAGCTCATCGAGGATGCGCAACGCGACTGGTCCGCACTAGGCATGGAGCGCCTTTTGATCACACCGCTCTCCCGCTTCCCGCAGGGCAAGCCGGTCACGCACGCGGAAGGCATCCTATTCACCACCTATGCCACGCTGCGCTCCGACGATCGCGGCGAGAAGGTTTCGCGGGTCAAACAAATCGTTGAATGGTTGGGCCCGGATTTCGATGGGGTCATCATCTTCGACGAAGCTCACGCCATGCAGAACGCCGCCGGCGGCAAGGGCGAACGCGGCGACGCCGGCCCCTCGCAGCAGGGCCGTGCCGGCCTGAGGCTGCAGCACGCCCTGCCGAATGCCCGCATCGTCTATGTCTCGGCCACCGGAGCCACTACCGTTCACAATCTCGCCTATGCCCAGCGGCTCGGCCTCTGGGGCGGCGAGCATTTTCCATTCTCGACCCGCGCCGAGTTCGTCGAGGCGATCGAGGCCGGCGGCGTCGCGGCGATGGAAGTGCTGGCACGAGACCTCAGGGCACTCGGCCTCTATACGGCCCGCTCGCTCTCTTTCAACGGCGTCGAATACGAGCTGCTCGAGCATGAGCTGACGCCCGAACAGGTCCGCATCTATGACGCGTACGCTGGGGCCTTCGGCGTCATCCATAACAATCTTGATGCGGCGATGCAGGCGGCCAATATCACCGGCAGCACCGGCACGCTGAATGCCCAGGCCAAGTCGGCCGCGCGCAGCGCCTTTGAAAGCGCCAAGCAGCGCTTCTTCGGTCATTTGTTGACCAGCATGAAGACGCCGACCCTGATCCGCTCTATCACCCGCGATCTGGAGGAGGGCCATGCGGCCGTTGTCCAGATCGTCTCGACGGGCGAGGCGCTCATGGAACGGCGGCTGGCCGAGCTGCCGACTGAGGAATGGAACGACGTCCGAGTCGACATCACGCCGCGCGAATACGTCCTCGACTATCTTGCCCATTCCTTCCCGGTGCAGCTCTATGAGCCCTTCACCGACTCCGATGGCAATCTGTCGTCGCGCCCGGTCTACCGCGATGGCCAGCCCGTCGAGAGCCGCGAGGCGGTCGCCCGGCGCGACGAGCTGATCGCCAAACTCGCCAGCTTGACGCCTGTCCCCGGCGCACTCGACCAGATCGTCCAGCATTTCGGGGTGGGTATCGTGGCCGAGGTCACCGGTCGCTCGCGCCGCATTGTCCGCAAGGGTGAGCGCCTTGTCGTTGAAAGCCGTGCCGGGTCAGCCAACCTCGCCGAGACGCAGGCCTTCATGGATGACCAGAAGCGCGTTCTGGTTTTTTCGGACGCGGGCGGAACGGGGAGGAGCTACCACGCCGAACTCTCGGCCCGGAACACGCGGCTGCGTGTGCATTATCTGCTCGAAGCCGGCTGGAAGGCCGACACCGCCATTCAGGGCCTGGGCCGCACGCATCGCACTAATCAGGCGCAGCCGCCGCTCTTCCGGCCGATCTCGACCAATGTGAAGGCGGAAAAGCGCTTCCTCTCGACGATCGCCCGCCGTCTCGACACGTTGGGCGCGATCACCCGTGGCCAGCGCCAGACCGGTGGCCAGGGCCTTTTCCGGCCAGAGGACAATCTGGAAAGCCACTATGCCCGCGATGCGCTACGGCAACTCTATCTGCTGATCGTACGCGGCAAGGTCGAGGGCTGCTCGCTCGAGCGTTTCGAGGCGGCGACGGGTCTCAATCTGACGGATGCCAATGGCATCAAGGACGAGTTGCCGCCGATCACCACCTTCCTCAATCGCCTGCTCGCACTGACCATTGCGCTGCAGGGCGTGCTGTTCGGTGCCTTCGAGCAACTGCTGGCGGCGCGCATCGAGGGCGCGATCGCGTCAGGCACCTACGACGCCGGACTGGAGACGCTGCAGGCCGAAAACTTCGTCGTCACCGGTCGGCAGGTGATCTACACCCATCCACGCACCGGCGCTGAAAGCCGCCTGCTCACGATCACCGAACGCAAGCGAAATCGGCCCGTCACGCTCACTGCGGCGCTCGATCAACTCCGCGATCCGCGTGCCTTACTGCTCATCAACGAGCAATCGGGCCGCGCCGCCGTGCAGATACCGACCCCGAGCGTCATGCTCGACGATGGCGAGGTCGAGCGACGTGTTCGCCTGATCCGGCCGATGGAAGGCCAGAACATGCCGCTCAAGGCCATGGGCGAAACACACTGGGTCGAGGCCGACCGCGAGGCGTTCATAACTGCATGGACGGCCGAAATCGCCGGTGTGCCGGAGTTTTCGGACTCGGTCTTGCACATGGTCACCGGCCTGCTGCTGCCGATCTGGAAGCGCCTGCCCAACGAGTCGACCCGCGTTTATCGACTTCGGACCGACGAGGGCGAGCGCCTCATCGGCCGCCGCGTCTCGCCGGCATGGGTCGCCAACGCGTCTGCGACGAATGTGGTTGCGCTGTCGCCGGAGCAGGCGTTTGCGGCTCTGATGGACGGCCGGACCATCCTCGATCTTGCCGAGGATCTCCAGCTTCGCCGCAGCCGCGTCATGGGCGCATGGCGCATCGAATTGTCCGGCTTCACCGACACGATGCGCGAGCGCCTCACCGCCTACGGTCTCTTCCACGAGATCATTTCGTGGAAGCTCAGGA
>NZ_JALJRL010000035.1:0-24630 GCF_024519675.1 Mesorhizobium sp. Mes31
AGATCACCGGCATGGCGAGACAGATGGTGTCGACCACGTTCGCGCCGTACGAGATATTCATCGTCGCCGGAGCGATCTATCTATCGCTGACGTCGATTGCCGTAAAAGCCATGCAGTTGCTGGAGCGGCGACTGTCGACTGACGGTCATCCGGTGCATCGACGAAAGCCGCGCTTGTGCCCGGCCTTGCCTGATCACGAGATCACGACGCCGCCCCTGCCCTGACGCCGCGGCTTTTGAACTGCCCTTTCCATCCAAACCAACGAAGAGGTGCATCATGCGCATACCCCTGGCTATTGCTGTTTCTATCGCATCCCTGATGTCGGCATTCCCGGCCAGCGCCGAAAGCGAGCGCGTCATTTCGATCGCCTCCGAAGGCGCTTCGCCGCCCTGGGACGGCACCGACGCGAACGGTCAACTCTACGGTTACGATATCGATGTTGGACAGGAACTCTGCCGTCGCATCGAGATCAAATGTACCTTCGTCCCGCAGGATTGGGACGGGATCATCCCGGCACTGCTTGTCGGCAAGTTCGACGTCATCATGTCCGGCATGGCGATCACGGAGAAACGCAAGCAGTCAATCGCGTTCTCGATCCCCTACGCCGCCGGCTTCAACCAGTTCGTGGTGCGCAAGGACCTGGGTCTCGACGCCGGCGACATCAAGGAAAAGGTCAACCTCTCGACCATCGGGGACAAGGAGAAGGCGACTATCGCACGCCTCAGATCGACACTCGCCGGCAAGGCGATCGGGGCCTTGCGCTCGTCGAATTCGGAAGCAGTCGTGAAGGAAATCCTGGGCGATGTCGTGACCATTCGCAGTTATGACAGCCTGGACAACATGAAGCTCGATCTTGCCGCAGGTCGCATCGACGGCGGCCTCGCCGACTATTTCACCTGGCGGGATTTCCTGGAGACGCCTGCCGGCTCGGATGTGGTGTTTTTCGGCCCTGAACTGAAAGGCGGGCTCTGGGGGCCGGGCGTCGGCGCCGGGATGCGCAAGGACGATGCCGAGTTGCTCGCCAAGTTCAACGCGGCCATCGACGCGGCCACCAAGGATGGGACGATCAAGGCGCTGAGCCTGAAATGGTTCAAAAGCGATATCTCACCGGCCGTCTCCCAATAGGTGGCAACCGACTTCGACATTTGACGTGGCGCTGGCCGGAACGCCAGCGCCCTCCCCTCCTTCAAGGCGAGCCCCATGAAAGAACAGTTCTGCGCGGTCGTTACCGGCCAATCCCTGATCAAGCACGACATCCGTGACGTCAAAGACCAACGTTTCATCGCGGTCACGGACTTCCTGCGCCAAGGCGACGTCGTCTTCACCAACTTCGAGTCGACAATTCTCGGCAAGCACGGCGGGTGGCCGACCAAGGGCAAATACTTCGGATATTCCAGGGCTGAAGTGCTGGACGCATTGCAGGCCATCGGTTTCAACGCGCTTGCGCTCGCAAACAACCACGCGTTCGATCTCGGCGCCGGCGGTATCCTCTCGACGCTGGAGGAAGTGGAAGCGCGCGGTTTCCTGCACGCCGGCATCGGGGCCGACGAGACGGACGCGAGGAAACCGGGCCGCCGCCGGCTGGGCGCGCGCGAGGTCGCGCTTCTTGCGATGGATGCAGGCCCCGGCCCGACCAACATGTACGCCGAAGACCGCACGGCCTTCCGCCCGGCTCGGCCCGGCGTCAATCGTCTGAACACCGTTCGCAAGATCGGGGTGCCGGACGGACATTTCCGCAGGCTGGCAAGACTGGGCGCTCATTTGCAGAGCTCCCCCTTTGAACTGACCAACTATGCGCAACCGGAGGACCCGGTACAGGTGGCGGCTGGCACGGAGATCAATTTCTACGGCACTGTGTTCACGCAAGCCGCCGACTTCGGCCGTCTGATCGAAGTCGATCAGCGGAGCGCGAGTGTCCAACTGGCCGCCATCCGGCATGCTGCGGCACAAGACGATTTCGTCATTGCCTATCTGCACCACCATCATTGGGAACCAGGTTGGCAGGACGTGCCGCGCTGGGTGCAGACCTTTGCTCGGATGTGCATCGACGCCGGCGCGAACCTGTTCGTCAGCCACGGCGCTCCGGTGCTGCAGGCGGTGGAAATCTACAATGGCTCGCCGATCTTCTACGGCCTCGGAAATTTCCTTTTCCACGTCCACCCCGACGAAACCGAATGGGATCCACCGGAAGTCTGGCAGAGCATCGTCGCCGCGTGCCGCTATGATGCGGGCGGACACCTTGCAGAAATAGATCTCCTGCCCGTCGTGGTCGGGGCGGAAGCCCAGTCTCTCGGATCGGCAACGGGCAGATTGGTGCCCGTCGCCGTCACTGGGAGCACGGCGCGAGAGATACTCGAGGGATTCGGGTCCCGATCGCGGGCGTTCGGCGTGGAAATCGAAGTGTCCTCGACTTGCGGCCGCATCGCCCTGCCCGCTGCACGAAAATTCGGCTGACGGGCCCGACCTGCCGTCAGACGGTCCTGCATTCGGCCGGCGCGGATTCGCCGGCCGTTTCGCTATTCGCCTTTGTGTCTGGCAGCGCCAGTTCTTCTCCTAACGCTGAGATCAGGGACGAGACGCGACCGCGCACACGCGGCGGAAGTTTCACTAGCCCCTCGATCAGGCGCCGACCCTCCGCGCTGGCAATGAAATCCAGGCGCTCATCGACTGGCAGGGGCGGCGCCTCGACGCTCGTCTCATCGTTTCCCGGCAAGCCTTCAAAGAAGCGGCCGACAGGAACGCCGAGGGAGCTGGCGATCTCGTAGAGCATCGACGCGCTCACGCGGTTCCTTGCGTTCTCGTATTTCTGGAGCTGCTGGAAACTGATGCCGATCGACCGGGCGAGCTGGCCCTGAGACACGTCCGACTGGACGCGAACGCTCGCGATCTGCCTGCCGACATGCTGGTCGGCGGGATGAGGGTCACTGTCGATCTTTGGCTTCGGCGCCGTCCGAAGGAGGACGGGGCGTTGCGGTTTCAACAAGGCCTTCGATGCTCCACTAGTCAGCCGGATAGAGAGTTTGCCGCGTACGCTCCGGGTTTTTCGCGTCAATTTTATCTGAAGTCGAATCGCCATTTAATATACCTTATAGGGTGTAAAATAACCCTATAGGTGGCAAACAATATCGGCCTGCCGATTGTGGACTCATGGTCAGTCCACGACAGATTCGAGCCGCACGGGCTTTGCTTGGTTGGTCGCAGCAGGAGCTTGCTGACAAAGCAATTGTATCGCTGAATGCGCTGGCCCGGTTGGAAAACGGCAAGGTGGATTCCCGGATCAGCACTTTGCAGGCGATTGAGGCGGCTCTGACAAAAGCGGGCGTCGAATTCTTGTCCGCTGGCCAAAAGGGTGAAGGCTTACGGCTGTTAGATCCTCATGCTTGAATGTCCAGTTAGCGGAAACACACGATCCAACTACATGAAGGGATTAGATAATCCGGACTGCTTTTCTATAAATTTGCCGATTGGCCCAACCCGTATGGAAATACCTGGTTCGGCTTCGTTTGCTGGCTAATGCGAATACATCCCCCAAGGCCGATCGGATCTGTGGCCTAGGAAACTCAGCATCGTCCTTCGAAAACTGCTGTCCCTGCAAACAGCCCTTGCGGGACGGAAGGCAAAGTCGTGGTATCGTCGGAATCAGCCATGACCCGAACTCCTGACAGCTTGGTTGTGGTCAGACCGATCAGAGTGGCTCCCGCACTCTGACCGGCCGCAGCACGCGCGATGCATGTGCATTGCACGTGCTTAGTTATGCATTTTTCGACGCCAGATTCAAGCCGAAAAGCGACAATGACAAAAAAGCCATTCACAACGCGTTTAGATCCATCTGTGCTAGCTCTGGCTGAACAACTCGCAGCGTCCGAACGTCGTTCGGTAACCGCTGTCATTGAACTCGCATTAATCGAGTATGCAGAACGTCGTGGTGTTAAAGCGCGTGATGCCGAAAACGGCGGATAGCTGCATCGCGATGCACACATTGAACGGCCGAAATTGGGCCGGAAGCGGTCTGGCTGCTTTGGAGGTGATACGGGCGATTTCGGTCGGCAAGTCGGCATGTATGACGTGCCGTGTGGTCATTCGAACCGACTGTCGCGATCGCGATCCATTTCATCCCATTGTCTGACACTTTCCTCGAGCCGAGGCCCGGCCTCGCGCGCCCAGGCCTGGGCGCGTGGATGGCTGCTTTGTAGCATGGCAGCGACCAGCGGCCGACGGCGCACAAATCGGAGCGAGAATGGTCCCCATCCGGCGCCAGTGAAGAACCTACGCTCGAACGCCCGTAGGATTGGACCCGGATCGGTGGCGATGTTGATCAGGGCCAAAGCAACCGCCGACCAGCGAAGCGCCCCGCTCACATCGTCCTTGACCATGTATCTAACGACATGGGCTACCTTGAGCGCTCGCGCCTGCGGGTCCTGCGCAACCCATTCCAGCAACGTTTCGACACCGGCCTCGGGTTCGAGCATGTCGTCATCACCTTGGTCCGCAAGCTGGCCGAAGAAGCGCTGGATGAGATGCTCATTTGCTGATTTCTCGACAATCTCCTCGCAGACGATTAACGGGTATTGCGCCATGATCAGTGTCGCCAACTCTCTAAAGTCGCGATGACTGACGTAGTTGTTGCCGGCGTTCTCGCAAATCGCGATGCAGATCGTGCGGGCGAGCACCGGATTGTCGCCTGCGCTGAACACGACCTTGGCGATTCCAGTGATGTCGTGATCCTGCTGGCGAAACTCATGCGTGTAGATGCGCGCATCGCCCAGCATCTCGCGGCCGACTTCGATTAGGGCCGGATCGATCGGCACCTTATCGCCGCGATCCCCGAATAAGCGCATATGCAGGATCTGTAGTGCGGGGACGAGCCCAGCATCATTTGCGAACAATTCCCGCAAGAATCGCGCAAGGACGGTGCCCGGCAACGGTTTGGTCACACTGCCCATCATGAGCTGCGAGAAGCGATCGACGGCGATCACGCCTCGTGAAAGCGCGGTCCTAAACCGCTCGACCGCAGACGCGTCGAGCGGCACAGCATTGTGCAAGGTTACGAGATACTCGCTCAGCGCCGGATCGGTAACGATTGCATCAAGCTTGCGCTCAACCCAGTCGCGATGCCGAACCCCTGCCCCCTCCAGCAGGCCCCCCAACAGTCCCGGATGGCCTCGATCATTAAGGACGAATCGCGCGTAAGCCATGTCCCAAAGCGCGTCGAGGTCAGTTGCTGATCGCGAAAGGCCGACCATGAACGACCACACGCTGTTGGTGCCGCTAGCAGCGGCCGCACGGTCGAGATAGGGCGCCAGTGCCACACCCCGTCGCATGATCGCACGCCCGACAGCCCTAGAAAGGGCGCTCGCATGTCGCACCATCTTGCGATCGTTTCCATTTGGGTGCCAGTGTCGCCAAGGCTCGCCTAAGACGAACGTTTCGAAAAAGTCGTCGATCGACTTCGGACGAAAATCACGCTCCAGCGCGATCAGTTTCTCAAGTTTCGTCGTGGCCGATGTATCCTGGGGCGCAGGGCGCGGCATGAGAGAGAGCGTGTCATTGATCGCCCGCCAGCCGAGCTCCCAATAACCGGCACCGCGAACTGCGCGCATAATGTCCAGCGTCTTGTCATCGATCGAGCTGTCATAATGTTCGCGAAAATGGTCAGCGATCACGTCCCGGGCTCGCCCGGCTTCAGCGCGTCCACTCTCGGCGATCATTATTAACCTGTCATAGGCTGCATCGAACCAAGTCTGATATGCTGCGCCATTGTTCGGCCGCCATTCCTTGAGCCGAGCTTTGGCGCCGAACTCGAGATTGAGCGACGAGCTAAAATGACTGGCATCGAGCATATGATCGAGCGCTTCAACCCCAAGCGCTCGGATGCGGTCGTCGGGGTCGCTCAGCATTCGATCTATTCTGCTCAGCCGGGTAGCCTGATCGGCTAGAGTAAGGGATAGGATTGGCCAAAACCGCTCAAGTAAGTGCGGGCGCGCCTTGAGTTCATCACGGGTGTCACGGTCGGCAAGCGTGAAGGCGGTGAGCACATCGATCACGCGGCCGAATAGGCGCGGTTCGTAGGCTATGTGAACAAGCAATTGGCTAAGGTCCCGGCGATGTTCGTCCGGTTCGAGCAAGCGGTCGCAGTCGCCGCTCGAAAGCGCCCGTTCGATCGCGCTCAATGCTGCTTCGGGCGCTGCAGGGGCAGCGTGGATAAAGGCGCGATGCCTAAGCCGATCCATCGCTACCGGATGTCCGAGCGGTCCTCCTGCCGCGAAAAAACGCTCAGCAATGGCAATTGCAGCAGGCTCATCATGCAATTGCCCAATGCGCCGTGCAAAGGAGGCGAACAACCGCACCGGGCCGCTGACAAACGTTGCGACGAGCACATCGGGATCGCTACGGCGAATACAGGGCCCCGCCAGCATATTGGCGAGCGGCGGTGGCATAAACGCGCGCTGTGGTCCGCGCTGCTGCACTACACCCCAGTCAAGGAAGGTCGCGATCGTGCGGAAAAACCGCTTGGGGGTGACGTCAGCTACATTTGCCAGCACGGGGTACTCGACGACGTGCCCATCCCCAGCGTTGGCGTAGAAGGCGTGGACAAGCGAGGCTGCCTCTGCACAGTCTCGCGCTTTGGAGTCGCGTTCCTGGCGACCGGTCTGAAACAGCCGTTCGAGCAACTCGCTATCCTTCAGTTTAGAGAGGTCAATGCCCTCGCCGCCGGCTTCTGCAATCTTAAGTGCAATCCGAGCATTGCCACCGGAAAATTCAGCGAGGTGCCGGCGTTCCCCATCGCTCAGCTTTGGAAAGCGCTGCTTGAGCACACCGTCCAGGATTTCCTCGCTGTTGCCGCCGAGTGTCACAAGCGATCCGGCGGGCTGCTCGCTAAGAACATCATAGTCAATCGTCAGTAGGCTCGCCCGGCTGTTCCGGCGCCGCACGATCTCGGCGAGTTGGCCATGGGTGCGTTGTGTGCAGTTGTCGACCACCACTACGGCTTCGACACCGGCGACAGCGATCTGCTCCGCCATCAGGGCGGCGCTCACGGTGAGGTCAAGGCCAGCATCGCCATAGACCGCTCGCTCCGTTGGTAAGACCGCACCGCCGTCGAGGCGATCGTCGAAAAGCGCCTCGGCAAGGCGTGTCTTGCCCATCCCCGACAGACCGATCAGACGCACAACCCCACCAGGGCGGGAAAGTGTCTCGCGCATCTTTGTGACGGCGTCGCACATCGGCAACTCGCGACCGTCAATCGACGCGCGTGCCGTGTCGTCCAACAGGTAAGGCTTGCCCGGACTGTCGGGGGCTGACCAAGCGCCGTATCCACGCCATCCTGCCAATGGTCGTCCGACCTGCTCAAGCAACCATAACGCGACGCCCACGCGCTGGTTGGACCAGCGTGCGATCTTGTCGGCGCCGTAGAACTCGAGCGCGATTTGATCTGAGTCCGCAACATCGGCTATCGCATCGCGCATCGCAGCGATCCGCGCGTCGTGGCGAGACTTGGAGGGGTCATCGCTTGAGAATACGATATATGCGCCTCCGATGGCCGCCAGTTCGGCGAAGATTGGGCGCGCAACACCCTCGGGGCGCATTTCGTGGATGAGCTTTGCCGGTCCCATCACCTCGGCCTTGGACTGGAAGTAAATCGTGCGCCGGGGGAGC
This sequence comes from Mesorhizobium sp. Mes31, assembly GCF_024519675.1. Classification (NCBI taxonomy): domain Bacteria; kingdom Pseudomonadati; phylum Pseudomonadota; class Alphaproteobacteria; order Hyphomicrobiales; family Phyllobacteriaceae; genus Mesorhizobium; species Mesorhizobium sp. Mes31. Next base: position 7,657 of record NZ_JALJRL010000035.1, read on the forward strand.
CAGCCCTCAGGGTTGGGAGCTCCATTCCAAGCGATGGAACCGTCAACACCACCATCGCCAGCTGTTTGGTTTCCTGCTACTCCAATTGCTGACAGCGGAATATTGCCGGCTCGCGCCTCCGCCTCCAGCAATCGACGGAGCAGTTGACGTAACTGCTCATCCTCAACGCTTGCGATCATCTCCTTGGAGATCTCGAATACGGCCATATGTCGTTGCTCGGTTGAGAATCAGCTGTTTACAGGACAATCATTCTAGTGGATTTGCCTAGAAGTTTCTGATGTAGGCTACACTCTACGGCGTTGTTACAGGCTGCTGCAGGTATTTTGCGGCAGCGATGTTGACAGACTGAGTTTAGACCGATCACAGGGGTCATGCATGGTACAAAGGCTTGCCCGTCGAATCCCAAACGCAGAAGACGTTCTCGAACTCGAACCTGAGGAACTCGGTGGCGTTATCCTGCGTGCGATCGTTGAGGACGGTGGTGACGTCCACCTGCACAACTTCATCAACGGCCTTCGGCAGATGGAGCAAGTGTATCCGAGGTCTTTCACCAATCAGCTTGAAGAGGCGATAGCAGAAGCGTGGAGCTGGATGGAGGCGCAGAGTCTTGTCGCGTCAAGAGGCGACAGCTGGCAGTTCGTTACCCGCCGGGGCAGAGCAGTCGCGAGCCGAGAGGCCTTCGCTGATTTTCGGAAAGCCAGCCTCCTTCCACGAGAATTGCTTCATACTTCGTTGGCCGGCAGTACATGGAGGAACTTCATCAGGGGCAACTACGACACTGCGGTCTTCGAGGCGTTCAAGGCAGTAGAGGAAGCGGTGCGCGAGGCCGGCGACTTTTCCGCGCGCGATATCGGCACTGATCTCATGCGGCAAGCCTTTCACCCGGAGACTGGCCCTCTGACGGACATGACCTTGGTTCCAGCGGAGCGCCAGGCGCTTTCGGCACTCTTCTCAGGCGCCATTGGTTCTTACAAGAACCCCGTTAGCCATCGAACTGTGGCGCTGGAGGACGCGACGGAGGCCGGCGAGATGCTGATTCTGGCTGGCCATTTGCTGCGCATCGTTGAGGCAAGAAAGATCATGCGTCTAGGCCGGCAGGCTGAAGCTGCCGACGCATGAAGCCGAGGGTTTGACCGGCAAAAGAAACCGCTGCTCACCAATGCGCGCGTCGGGACAATGGCGCGGCTCTGTGGCGGTCTGCAGCTGCTAGAACTAGCCCTCGAAGACTTGAACGTCCGCCATGAGACGCATTGCGGTCCGGCAGCATTTGGGCCGTAACCAGACGATCTGGTTTCAGCCTGATAGAGTAAAAAGCTGTCCCTTCCCCGTGACCTCATTGCCATCTCTCCACCGCTGGGTTGAATCTCCCAGAAGCTGTCACTCGAGTCAGGGGAGAGGGACAACGCGCATGTCGACGTTGTGGTCTCCCGTTCGTGGGCGTGTCTCCTGGCGCATGCTGCAGGTCCAGAAGCATGAGCTGCGTCTAGGAGGCGGTTCTCGTCACCCGATGAGGCTACAATCGTCCACCGCATAATATCGGGCGGGCAGCCGCGGAACTCGGACCTTCAGAAAACGGACCTTGGTCAGTCTGGGCTCATCAGGTCTGCGGAAGTCTTTCCAGCCAACCACCCTCGAAACCCGCCCGTTGCAGGCCATCGCGGATGTACGGACACGAGCACATCAACCGCCATACTAGTCCGCTGCGTACGTTCTCAATCATCAATACGACGGGGCCTTCATCCAAGCCGAAATGCCAAGGTGAAACCCACCAACCGAACACCCCTTTGGCCTTGCCCTGCGGGTGCGTCGGATTGAAGGACGACGCGAAACCGTACGTTCTGGTGGACTTGAGCTTGGCCTGATGGATCCAGAAGGCGATTGTCGGCAGCACGATTTCCGGAGCAAACGGCAACGAGGTGACGGCGGCCCATGGCGCGAGCGTCCCGTCGTCGGGACCAAACGGCACGCCACGCGCGGCATAGTCGAGGAACCGGCGTTCGATGCCTTTCAATTTGAGCGTTGAGGGGCCGGGGCCGTCACTCGCGGTAATGCCCCAGCAATGTTCTCCATAGCCATCGAAGCCGCGTGGATTTTCAAGGGCGTAGCGGTGCTGGACAAGGGTGGCGCGTCGACTGTTCTCGAAGTAGTCGCTTCCCTTGTCGCGCATGTAGGCATCCTGCAGACCCCGAAGATCGATCCACAGATGCGAAAATTGATGGATGAACAGCGGTCCCGCATAGACATAATCGTAGCCGTAGAAATTCTGCCATCGGAAGGTAGCGGTCCAGGCCGTGTAACTGCTCGAAGGCAGAGGATGGGTCGGCGAGCCGAGGCCCAGGACATACAGCAGAAGGGCTTCGTCGTAACCTTCCCAGCGATACTTTAGGAAGCCGGTCTCGGGGGTCCAGCCGTGGGAAACGGTCGTTCCTTTGTTTTGCGCCCAGCACCAGTCGGCCCGACAATAGAGCGCATCCGCCAAGGTGCGGATCTCTCTTTCGCCCTTCGTGTTCCCGTCGAAGAATGCGGCGGCGGCCAGCCCTCCCGCCAACAGCAAGGTGCTGTCGATGGTCGACAGTTCGCAGCGCCAGGCCCGCCGACCGGTGTGCATGTCGAGGAAATGATAGTAGAAGCCGCGATATCCCGTGGCGTCCGGCTCTGGACCCTGAGGGCTGTTCCAGAAGAAGCGTAGCGTGGCTAGCGTCCGCTCCACGGCGGCTTTCCGGCTCATGAAGCCACGCTTGACCCCGACTGGATAGCATCCCAGCGCAAGACCGGTGGCGGCGATGCTTGCGGGCCAGTCGGCTTCGGTCTTGTCGCGAATGAGACCGTTGGCGGGGTTAGCCTCGTGGATGAAGTAGTCGAATGTCTCCCGCTGCAGAATCTCCAGATCGTCTTGCATGGCGGTGGTGTTCACGATGCGATCGGTTTCGGCAGAATATGATCGCATCGCTGTGTCTTCCGGGATCGGCAGTTCATTACATCTATTGCTCTCATCTGCCTTCATCCCAGCTCAGTTCAAGTGAGCAGGCGCTCAAGCACCAATCGCCGATATCGTAGCTTGGCCGCCGCTGACCTCCTTTGAGGTAAATCAATACCTGCCGGGGTCACTATGGTGTGTAGAAAAGAAGGAGTTAAGGTGACCAAGGGGCTGCCGCCGGACGCGCATAGTTACGCTCCCATTGGCAGAGCTACCATAGCCTCAAACCCGGTCCCGTGCCCGGTGATGGGCGAGCGCAGCACGAGCGATCCGCCAGCACGCTCGGCTATGGTCCTCACGATGGCGAGGCCCAGTCCACTGCCTTCACCCGATATTGCAGCGCGCTCGAAACGTGACGTCAGCCGCGCGAGTATTTCGACCGGGATCACTGGTCCCTCATTGGTGACGAGAAGCCGTCCGTCCGCCCCCAGCGTGATTGCGACCGGAGTATCGGGTTTGCCATGTCTCAGCGCATTTTCGATCAGGTTGCGACAAAGGATTCCGAAGGCATCAGGGTCGATATCCGACAACACAGGCTCCGATGGCAGGCTGAGATCCAGTCGCTTTGTCGCTCCGGCTCGCTCGAAATCGGCCACGATCAGCCGCAGGATCGGGCTCAGGTCGGCAGGCATGTCGCTCCTGAGCCGGCCGCCTTCAGCACGGGCCAGTTGCATCAGCTTCTCCGAGAGCCTGGCCAGCCGTTTGAGCGTCATCTCGATATCGGCGGCCCGCTGCGCGGCCTGTCGATCGGTCGTCTCGGCCTGCAACCGCTGGGCCTGGGCGATCGCCCCGGCGATGGGGTTTCGCAGCTCATGGGCGGCGTTCGCGGTGAAACTGCGTTCGGCTTCGAACGCTTCCTTCAAACGAAGCAGCAACTGGTTTGCCGCTGCCGCAATGGGTGCGACTTCGCCTGGAAGACCGGTCTCCTGGACTGCCGACAAGTCCTGAGCGTTGCGTGCGGCGAGGTCAGTTCCCAACCTTCGTACCGACCGGAAGCTCAGCCGGACGGCACCGAAAATCGCGACAAGGCTGAGTGGGATCATGATCAGCAGCGGCAATGCGAGTGCGCCCTGCATTTTACGCGCGACCGTCGCTCGGTGCTCGAGGGGTTCGGCTACCGCGATCGTGACCGTCTCCTGCAAAGCCGCATCGTAATAAAGCCGGTGCGTGGCGGAGTCGCGGAAGCCCATGCCCTGATAGGGCGGAAAGACGGACTCGTCGGCGTCGTGTGATTTGAGAAGCACGCGGCCTTGGGCGTCGCGAACGACGTAGGTGAAATACTCATTGTGCCGGCGCAGTGTCGCGATCCGCTGCGTAAGCCCCTGTTCCTCGCGACCAACAATATCTAGTACCGCGAGCGGCAGGATGCGTTGCGCCGTCTCCTCCAGTGCCGAGTCGAAAACCTCGTTCATTTCATTGCGAAGGATGTTCGCGGTGATGGTCGCAGCGGTTATCCAGAAAAGCGTTACGCCTAGTCCGATGGCGAGCGCGAGCCGGACCTCGAGCGAGCGGGGAGCCTTCATGCCGTTCCCAACCGATAGCCAAGGCCGCGTTCTGTCTTGATGATGTTGTGGCCGAGCTTCTTGCGGAGCCGGCTTACATGCACCTCGATGGTGTTGCTCTCCACCTCGGTGCCGAAAGAATAAAGTCGCTCTTCCAGCTGCGCTTTGGCGAGGAGCTGCCCCGGCCGCTGCACGAAGGCTTCAAAAAGCGCCCATTCGCGAGCTGTAAGCGGTACGGCACGGCCGTCCTTGTGCACGGACCGGGCGGCAAGGTCGATGTCCAGTGGGCCGAGCGTCACGATCGGGTTTGGATTGCCGGTATAACGCCGTGCCACCGAGCCGATGCGCGCCGACAGTTCCGCCAGGTCGAAGGGCTTGACGATGTAGTCGTCGGCTCCGGCATTGAGCCCCTCGATCCGGTCCGACACCTGGTCAAGCGCCGTCAGTATGATGACGGGGCTGGCGTCTCCCTTCGCTCGCAAGGACCGAAGAAAGGGGATGCCGCGACCATCGGGCAGCATCAGGTCTAGAAGGATGAGGTCATAGGCGGCGACGGCCAGCGCCTCGCGCGCCTCATCGAGGCGCGTGAACCAGTCTATCGAATGGCCGTCCGCTCGGACTTGATCGCGGACGGCGGCGCCTAACACGGTATCGTCTTCGATAAAGAGGATGCGCATGCCTGTTGGTTCCGCCCCTGTCTGTGCCATCCGTCGTTTCATTCCAGGCTGAAGGAAACCTGAAGCAGCGGCCGCGCTGGCTTCAGGCGGCCGTCAGCTTTAGGGTGCAGGAAATGCCCGCGCGCCCCATTTAGGAGTTTGAGCCATGAGGCATGGCCTGACAATGCTGACGCTTCTAGCCTCGCTCGGCGGAGTCGGCGCGGCAATGGCCGATGAAGGCTGCGGCGTGCCGATGACGGATTGGCAGCCTCGCGAATCCGTCCAGCGGATGGCCCAGAAGCAGGGATGGACCGTCCGTCGGATCAAGATCGACGATGGCTGCTACGAAATCCGCGGTCTGGACGCCTCCGGGCGGCCTGTCGAAGCCATCGTCGATCCTGCTACGCTCAAGGTCGTTTCACTCGAATACAAGGACGACGATCGCGGTGAGGCAGGCCCCAGCGCGCCGAATGGAGCCATTCCGAAGAATGGTGTCGCGGTGCCCGGCCCGGTGCCGACGCCGACGGAAGATTGATGGTCCAAGCCTGAGACTGCGTGCTTCCTTACGTGTAGCTGAAGCGAATTTCTCGCATTCGTCAGCAAGCGCTCAGGATAGGCGGCAATCCTTCTCCCATCGACAACATGGGAGACCTAGCATGAAACTCACACTTGCCCTTCTTGCCGCGACTGCCATCGGCTCGGTTGTAACCATCGCGGCGGCCGCGACCGTTGGACCGTTCGCCGGCAACATGTTCAGCCACGTCGCTGACAAGGTTGCGGAAGTTGCCGATCGCGGCGCGACCATCCTGGCCAGCGATGACGATGATGAAGATCATGAGTACCGAAAGCACGGCCGCACCGACGACGATGGTGAAGACGATGACGACGACGATGCCGGGGCGGCCTCGAACCCGGCACCGGCAGGCACCGTTGCGCCGCCTGTGAACGGGTTGTTCGGCGACGGTCCGGGTCCGCGGGTCAAGGTAAACTGACGCATATACCGGCCTGATTGATCTGCTTGCGACCCTGCCCCGATGCCCGGTGGCGGGGTCGCGCTTTCAGGGACCTTCTGCCAGCTGTGAAGCTGACGGCAAGCTGAAGCGAAAAGGCCCGCACCGTCAGGAAAGTATCAGCTGGAAGCGGCATTTTCCCATCATCGCAATCCTTGATGGAGAACGCATCATGAAATCTCTTCTGGTCGCCCTTGCCCTCACCACGGCACTTACCCTTCCCAGCATGGCTCTCGCGCGCCCCGTGACGCTGACGACCAATCTGACGAACTACGGCGGCAACGGTGCCTACCTCGCTCTCTACGTCACGGATGCAAAAGGAGCCTATGCCGGCAGTTTGTGGATGGCCGGCGGTAAGTCGAAGTATCACCAGCACCTGAGTGACTGGTACCGCGCCACCGGAGGCAATTCGGCCGAGATCAACGGGATCACGGGGGCAAGCGTCGGCGCGGGGCGGACGCTCTCCATCACCCTTGACCTGGCCGACACGCTCTTCGATGCCGGCTATGCGCTGCACATTGACGCCGCCGCAGAGGACATGCGCGACAGCCCCTCGGAAATTGTCGTGCCGGTCACTGCCGCGGGTGCGGGCAAGGCTACCGCCGGCCGTCACTACATAGCGAACTTTGCCTACGACATGTGAGATCGAGCGAAAGAGAACGGCATGATCCGCTCTTTACACAGGCTGCCGGGCCTTGTCGCCGCGGCTCTGATTGTGGTGCTCGCCTTGAGCGGCGCGGCGTTGTCGGTCCTGCCGGCAGTCGAAGTTGTGGCAACGCCCGCCCAGCAAGAGGCTGACCTAAGCGTCGCCGAGCTCGCCGCCAAAGTTGCGGCCGCTTACCCCAGCGTTGAACAGATCAAGCGGGCACCCTCGGGCAGGATTACCGCCTGGTATCGCGAAGGCGATAGTGCCGGCGCAGCCATTATCGATCCCGCCACCGGCCGGGGTGTCGGAGCTGCCGAAAAGTCTGCGTTCGAACGCTGGTTGACGAACCTTCACCGGTCGCTCTTCCTCGATGATGCCGGTCGGTTTGTGGCCGCCGCTGGGGCGGCGGCGATGCTTGCCCTCACGGTTTCCGGCCTCCTGCTGGTGGCGCGCCGCACAGGCGGCTGGCGGCGATTCTTCTCGCCGCTGAGGGGACCATTCTGGGGGAGGCTGCACGTGGAGATCGCGCGCATTTCCGCAGCTGGGCTCTTGTTGTCCTCAGTGACCGCACTCTGGATGACAGCTTCCACCTTCGAGCTCCTCCCCGAAGGACCGGGCGCACCACCGATGCCGACCTCCGTCTCCGGGCGGACCGCCTATCCGGCTGCGCAGATGGCTGTGCTGCGCCAGACGCCGGCGTCGAGCTTGCGCGAACTGACTTTCCCTTACCCGGGCGACCCAAAGGATGTCCTCACGCTGAAGACGGGTGCAGGCCAAGGCTATATCGACCAGGGAACCGGCGTCCTCCTTGCCTGGGCCGACCTGGGCGTCTGGGACTGGATCACCGAGACGATTTACATGCTTCACACCGGCCGCGGGGCTGCTGCGCTGGGCATCGTTCTGGGCTTCATGGCGCTAGGCGTGCCCGTCATGGCGGGGACTGGCGTCTTCCTGTGGACCATCGGACGGCGCGGGCGGCCGCGCATCAAGGCCAATGCAGCACCCGGACAGGCTGACACGGTCCTTCTGGTTGGCAGCGAGGGCGGGAGCACCTGGGGGTTCGCAGCCACGCTGCATGCCGCGCTCACCGCGGCCGGGCAGAAGGTTCATGTGACGCCGATGTCGGCTTTCTCACCCTCCTGCTACAGCCGCGCGGCGCGGGTCGTCGTGCTCGCCGCAACCTATGGCGACGGCGCAGCGCCTGGATCGGCCAGGGGGTTCCTCGATCGTCTCGCCTCGTTGCCCGCGTCGCCCAGCTTTCCGCTCGCCATCGTCGGATTCGGCGACCGGCAGTTTCGCGACTTCTGCGGCTATGCACACAACGTCGTGCGTGCGGCCGAAGCAAAGGGCTGGGTTCAGCTTCTGCCGCTGGATGTGGTCGACCGCCAATCCCCCCAGGACTTCGCTCGTTGGGGCCATGCCTTCGGCCGGGTGCTGGGGATTGAATTGGTGCTCAACCACCAACCCAAACCGCCCCGGTCGCGCGCGCTCACCCTGGTCTCGCGACGCGACTATGGAGCAGAGGTGCAGGCACCGACTGCGATCCTGCGTTTTGCACTGCCTCGCGCGACGCTTTGGCAGCGGCTGACCGGGCGCGGCATGCCGCCCTTTGCCGCGGGAGACCTTCTCGGCATTCTGCCGCAAGGTTCGACACTTCCGCGCTTCTATTCGCTTGCATCGGGCAGCCGCGATGGCTTCACGGAGATCTGCGTTCGCAAGCATCCGGGTGGTCTCTGCTCGGGCCAGCTGATGGACCTTCAGCCCGGACAGACCGTCGCCGCCTTCATCCGTCGCAATCGGGAATTCCAACCGCGGCGCGGAAGAACTCCCGTCGTGCTCATTGGTGCGGGCACGGGCATCGCGCCGCTGGCGGGTTTTGCGCGGGCCAACATCAAAGCCCGCGCGATGCATCTCTACTTCGGAGCCCGCCATCCAGAGAGCGACCTTCTCTACGGCGAGGAGCTGGCGCGATGGCAGGCCGAAGGACGGCTAGCCTCGGTCACGACTGCTTTCTCGCGTACAGCTGCCAGGGCCTATGTGCAGGACGCGCTGCGCCGCGACGGCACGCGCCTGGCGCGGCTGATCGCCGAGGGGGCGCAGGTGATGGTGTGCGGAGGTCGCGAGATGGCCACCGGCGTCGCCTGCGCACTGGCCGACATCCTTGCCCCGGCTGGCTTGACCCCTGCACTGCTGAAAGCCGAGGGGCGTTATGTCGAAGACGTTTACTGATCTTACCCGCCACGCGCTGAACGGACCAACCATGGGTACCCGGTGGTCGGCGCTGTTCCACATGCCGAGGAGTTTTGATGCGCGGCCAGTGGCGGCGGCGCTGGCGGCGGCGACGGCCAAGGTGGATGGGCAGATGTCGACCTGGAAGCCGGACAGCGACCTGATGCGTCTCAACTCCGCTGGACAAGGAGTCTGGGTCGAAGTGCCTGACGAGTTGGCGCAGGTGCTGTCCATCGGTCTGCATGTCGGAATGCTTTCTGGCGGGGCCTTCGACATCGGCATGGGCGACGCGGTTGCTGCATGGGGATTTGGGCCTGCCCCGGCCGACCCGACGGGTATCCGCACCGCACTCGCAGCCCATCGTCAGCCCGCGCACGAGGTGCTGGAGGTCGACGCCGTGGGTCGCCGTGTTCGAAAGCATGCGCGGATGGCCCTTGATCTGTCCGGCATCGCGAAGGGCTATGGCGTCGACCAGATGGCCAAGGTAATCGAGGCTTTTGGCATCCCAGGCGCGCTTGTCGGCATCGACGGCGACCTGCGCGCGCTCGGCCTGCAGCCAGATAGCAGCCCTTGGACAATTGCCGTTGAGCGGCCAGACCATGTCTGCCGCGCGCCATTTTCCGTCCTGGCGTTAGAAGATGCTGCGGTTGCTACTTCTGGCGACTATCGTCACTGGGTCGAAGTCGGCGGCCGGCGACTATCGCATACGATGGATCCCCGACGCGGCGGGCCGCTGGTTGCCTCGCCGGCCTCGGTAACCGTGGTGGCTGCAAGCTGCATGGAGGCCGATGCATGGGCGACCGCATTGACGGTCAAGGGCAGCTTGGAAGGCGCGGCGATGGCCCGTAGGATGGGATTGGACGCGCTTTTCCTCGACCGCGATGAAGGCGGATTGCGAGCGACGATCGTGGGACGGCTTTTCGCGCAGCAGCCGGCTGTAGAGCTTGCGCAGCATGAACTAGGGGAACTGAAGGGCAGATGAGCGGGGAAGGCAGCGAGAGGTTAAAGATAGCCATTCTGGCGGTTGCACTCTCTGGACTGGCTGCGGGTATTGGTCTGAGGGTCGCCGGGAAGATTGAACTCGCCGACATGGTGTGGGTGGCAGGCGTCATTCCTGTCCTGGCGGCGCTCATCGTCGAGATTGTTCGAAGCCTGTGGAGGGGCGAGGTCGGCCTCGACATTGTGGCGGCCCTGTCCATGTCGGCCGCGCTCGTCTTCGGCGAGACGCTCGCAGCGGCCGTCGTCGCTCTCATGTATTCGGGAGGCACATTCCTCGAGAGCTTTGCCGAAGGCCGCGCCCGCCGCGAGATGCGCGACCTCCTCGCGCGCGTCCCGCGTACGGCGACCCGGCACCGTGACGGCGCATTGGATGAGGTTCCACTCGATCAAATCGTACCCGGCGATCTTCTCCTGATTCGGCAGGGAGATGTAGCGCCCGTCGACGGAAACATCGAAAGCGAGCGCGCCGTGCTCGACCAGTCGGCCATGACGGGTGAATCGATGCCTGTGAAACTGATGCGCGGCCAAGAGGTTATGAGCGGCTCGACCAATGCAGGCGAAGTCTTTGACCTGCGAGCCACCCGCCGTGCCGCGGAAAGCACCTATGCCGGGATTGTCCGTCTGGTGGCCGAGGCGCAGCGCTCGAAGGCCCCGATGTCGCGACTGGCGGACCGCTACTCGGTCCTGTTCCTCATAATCACCGTCGCACTTGCGACGGCGGCGTGGTGGCTGACCGGCGACCCAATTCGGGCCGTGGCCGTACTCGTCGTGGCCACGCCGTGTCCGCTCATCCTCGCAGTTCCTGTCGCTCTTGTCGCAGGGCTGTCGCGAGCGGCGCATTTCGGGGTGCTGATCAAGGGCGCGAAACCACTTGAGGCGCTTGCGCAAGTGCGAACGCTGATCCTCGACAAGACCGGCACGCTGACGGACGGACGCCCACAGATCGTGTCGATAGATACGTGCGCGGACGTGCCGCCTGATGAGGTGCTTTACCTGGCCGCGGCAGCCGACCAGGCTTCGAAGCATCCCATGGCGCAAGCGATCGTTGCCTCGGCACGCGCGCGAGACATGGCATTGCCGGTGCCGACCGATATCGAAGAGATCCCGGGGGAGGGTGTCGCGGCGCGGGTGGATGGCCGTTCCGTTGTCGTGGGCGGGACAGGCTTCGTGACGCGCCACATCGGAAGGGGCAGGACGCGCGATCATGGGGCGGAAGCCGGTTTTGTGCTTGTCGCCGTCGCGGTGGACGGCCGACTTGTCGGAAATCTGGTCCTTGCGGATGCCTTGCGTTCGGAGACCGCTGAGTTCCTTGCCGGCATTCGCCGCCATGGCATCGGGCGGATACTGCTTGCCACCGGAGATAGGCGTGCCGTCGCCGAGGCGGTGACCGACGGGCTCGGCCTCGATGGCGTTCGGGCCGAACTGACGCCAGACCAGAAGGTGCTTCTGGTGCTGACGGAACGCAAGAACGGGCTGGTAATGATGGTCGGCGACGGCGTGAACGATGCTCCGGCACTGGCCGCTGCCGATATCGGCGTGGCTATGGGAGCCCGTGGGGCGGCCGCTTCCGCCGAGGCTGCAGACGTCGTTCTGCTGGTTGACGATCTTGGTCGGCTGCTTTCGGGACTGGAAGTGGCCAGCCGATCGCGCCGGATCGCACTGGAAAGTGTCGTGGCAGGAATTGGCCTTTCGGTGGCCGGTATGATTGCGGCTGCACTTGGCTATCTCACGCCAGTACAGGGTGCACTCCTGCAGGAGGCAATCGATGTCGCGGTCATCCTGAACGCGCTGCGCGCGCTTCGAATATCGCCAAGGAACGGGCCGGCCTGGGGGCACGATCGCACATCAGTTGAAGACTATGGTGCTCAATGATCGGGCTATCCCACTCAGAAATGCATTTGGTGCATCGCATCGGTTGGCTGCACCGCTTCCTCGGGGCATCAATGAGGAGACCGTCTCGACCGCCGGCCTCGTAGTCGCCGCAGCCACAGCGGCGTGCGGTGGCGGCGTGGTAGTGATGGCCGGCACGATTTTCGGCGTGACGGCGCAGTGGCCTCCATTCGGTCAAACGCTGAGTGGCTCGGTACGAAATTCAAGTCGGAGAGCGTTTTCCGTCGGTGTTCGTTTGAGGTCTGGCTAGGCGACGAAGCGGACCACGCCGCCTTCCACGCGCAGCGCCGCACCAGTCGTTGCGGAGGCCTGCTCCGAGCAGGCATAGACGATCATGTTGGCGACCTCGTCGGTCGTGGCGAAGCGCTGGATGAGCGTAGTCGGGCGCATCGCCTTCAGGAAGCCCTGCTCGGCTTCCTCCTGCGTGACTCCGTTCGCCTCGGCCTGCTTCGCCATGAAGTCGCCCAGGATTTCGGACCGGGTCGGCCCCGGCAGGACGGCGTTGACAGTGACGCCCGTGCCCGCGACCGCCTCGGCAAGCCCACGCGAGACCGCCAGCTGCGCGGTCTTGGTCATGCCGTAGTCGAGCATCTCCTTGGGGATGTTGACTGCGGATTCGCTACTGACGAACACGACACGGCCCCAGCCTTTCCTCACCATGCGCGGCAGATAGTGGCGCGCCATGCGCACGCCGCTCATCACGTTCAACTGGAACAGTCCGAGCCAGTCCTCATCGGGGATTTTCGCGATGTCCTCGATGCCGTTGTAGTCGCGGATGTGCGCCGTCCCCACGTTGTTAACGAGGACGTCGGCGTCGGGCGCCTGCGCGAAGACGGTCTCGGCGCCCGCCGCCGTCGACAGATCGGCGGCGACACCGGAAATGTCGCTGTCCGGAAAGGCTTGTCGCATCTGCCGCACCGCTTCATCGACGCGGACGCGTCCACGGCCGTTGATGACGACCGATGCGCCGGCACGCGCCAGTCCTTCCGCGGTGGCGCGGCCGATGCCAGCCGTTGAGCCCGTAACGATCGCCTTGCGACCCTTGAGTTCGATATTCATGTGATTCATCTCCGATTGTATTTGGGCCGCTAGCCCTGGGGTCAGAACAGGCGCGTTATCCTGCCATCTGGGCGACTTCCGCCTCCGCGGCGCGAGCGAGGCTTTCTACCCATAACTGGTTATAGCGGAAGAGCGCGCCGGGATTCCTGCGCCCGAGCTCCTCAAGGAACCAGGGACCCTGCTGCGTCTCCTCGGTCAGCACATGACAGCCGTCGGCCGTGGGCGTAATCACCCAGCCGTGGTAGGCGCTCGAACCTGTCTCGTCACCGTCGACGGTCGTTGCCCAGGCGAGCCTGCGGTCAGGCACACATTCCATCACGACAAGGCTCATCGGATAGCCGACCGTCACCCGGCTGTATCGCGTCCCGAGTGCCAGTTCTCGCCCGCCGCTTAGGATTTTAACCTGATCTTCGGCAGGAAAATAACGCGACCAGTTCTCGGCATCGACGAGCAGCTTCCAGACCATTTCGGGCGGAGCTTTCACGTCGATGTCATTGAGCGCGTAGATGGCCGAGATTTTTGGGTCGTACCGTTCGGGCCAGATTACACGGTCATACATTGTTCACGACGCCTTCTTGAACAGATCCTGGAAGATGAGAGGCGCCCAACTCTTGTCCCGTGCCTGCACGAGCAATCCTCCCTCCGCTAGCCTTCCCAGCCAGACCGGCGCGAATCCCAGTTGTTCGGCCAGGGCGCGCACAGGGGTGGCTGCCGCGTCATCGTCGCTCGAAACGAAAATGACCCGACGACCTCGATCGACGGCGGGGTCCGCGGCCAAGGTCGCTGCGGGCAGATGGTTGAACGCTTTGACCAGTCTTGCACCAGAGAAGGCCTGCGCAACGAACTTGGACGAAGGTTGTCCTCCCAGTTCCTCAGGGGGCACGCCGTAGGCATTAGTCACGTCGACGATGATCTTCCCCTGCCAGGTGGGAAGCGCCTTCGCGACATTCGGGTGCGACTCGAAACGGACAGCCAAAAAGATGATGTCCGCCTTGAGGGCCTCCGCCAATTCTTTGGGGATGATCGTGGGCCCGATCGCGGCCGCATCGGCTGCAAAGCTTTCGGGGTCGCGCGTTGTTGCAACGGTCACGTCGATGCCTTTGCGGGCAAACGACTTGGCCAAGGCCCGGCCGATATTGCCGAAGCCGATAATTGAATAGCTCATAATGCTTCTCCGATCTTGTTTGAACGCCGGGTCAGACCTGCGCCATGCCTCCGTCGACGGCGAGATCCACGCCAGTGATGAAAGAACTTTCATCGGAGGCGAGGAACGTGACGGCAGCCGCGATTTCCTCTGGTTTGCCCCTGCGACCCATTGGGATCTGTGACGCAAACTGGGCGGCCGCTTGCTCGGCTTGCTCAGGGGTAAGGCCAGTCGTTGTCTCTAAGGCCGGCGTCTCGATTGGTCCGGGACTCATTGCATTGACGCGGATTTTGCGGTCTTTGAGCTCCAGTGTCCAAGCGCGCGCGAAATTGCGTACAGCCGCCTTACTCGCGGCGTAGGTACTAAACCCCGGAAGCCCCAATACGTTCGACACTGAAGAGTTCAGGATGATCGAACCGCCGTCTTTGAACAGGGGAAGGGCCTTCTGCACCGTAAAGAACAGACCCCTCACGTTCACATCGAAGGTCTGATCGAAGTGGGCCTCAGTAGCTACTGCGAGCGGTGCGATTGTCCCCGCGCCCGCGTTCGCGAAGAGAATGTCGATGTGACCATGTTTCTCCTTCACGATGGCATAGAGCCGGTCCAGATCTTCCAAGAGCGACACGTCGCCCACGACCGCCGTCACGTTTCTCATGATGAAGGCCGCGGCCTCCTTCAACTCTTTCTCCCGTCGCCCGGTGATCACGACGTGCGCTCCTTCTTCTACGAAGCGCTTGGCTGTGGCCAATCCGATCCCGCTGCTTCCGCCCGTGATGACAGCAACCTTACCTTCAAGCTTTCCCATGACTTTTCCTTTCGTGGTGTCTCGACAGCGTCTGCCTCCGAGAACCTCGAAATGGGTCTGCCCGCGTCAGTTGTTGAGTGCTGAAGCGCGCACATCGGTGGTGCGAAATCGATCCGGCTGGACGACTGTCGTTGTCCGCCGTTCGGAATTGAGCCGCGCTCGTGGGAAATAGGCTATGATGACCGCAATCTGCTGTTCGATGTCCTGGAATGCGGGTTTGGAAGGCGCACCGCGCGGTGCAGGATTACACCATGATCGACTGGGATGACGTTCGCTACTTTCTTGCCGCCGCACGCGGAGGCTCGGTGCGTGCTGCCGCCGCGCACCTCGGGGTGAATCATTCAACCGTGCTGCGACGCATCGCCCAGCTCGAGGAACGCCTAGGGGCGCAGATGTTCGAAAAGCTGCCTTCCGGATACCGCCTGACGGCTGCAGGCGAGGAAGTCCTCGAGCTCGCGGAGCATATGGAAGCGTCGTCGCACCAACTGGAAACGCGCGTCTTGGGGCGCGACCAGAGCGTGCGCGGGCTTCTGCGCGTGACGCTGGCACCGACCCTCGCGACACACCTGCTCATGCCGGACTTCGCCGATTTCGCGCGTCTGCATCGCGACATCGAGATGGAAATCCTGTCGTCCGGCGAGCTGGCAAATCTGACCAACCGAGAGGCCGACGTAGCGATCCGCGTCGTCTACGACCGCAAGACCCTGCCGCTCAATCTTCACGGCCTGAAGGGACCGGAGCTGTTCGGAGGCATCTACATGTCACGCGATCGATTAGCCGCGTGGCGTGCGGGCGCGCCTGATCCCATCCGGTGGATCGTGATAAGCATTCATGGAATCCCGGACTGGGCCCACGAGGGTGAGGTTCGCACCGCCGAGGTTCCGTTCAGGGTCACAGATGCCGAGGCGCAGATCGTCGCGGTGCGGCAGGGGCTCGGGATGACGACCCTGCCGTGCTTCGTTGGCGATGCCGACCCCCTACTGGTGAGGGTGCCGGGCACCGACCTGCACATGTACGGAACGGTTTGGCTTCTCACACAGGGGGAGACACGCAAGACGAAGCGCGTGCGGCTCTTCACCGAATTCGTATCCCGCAGGCTCGCCGCGTACGCTCCGCTTCTCGCGGGGCTGTCCTTAGCGGGCGACTGACGCGCGGCAGGTCGCCGGAGACGCTTGCAGCGGAACAAGTGCCTGCAAGGGATACCTTCGAAGATTTTTCCACGCCGCGCCTGACTTATGGGCGCACGCAGCGAAAGTTGACGCGGCTCTCGCTGCAATTTGCGGATAGCGGCCATTGAGGAGCTGGGCAAGCTAAGGTAACCGTCGCGTGGCCGCCTTTTGGCGCGGAAACCACCGCTGCCACCTCGCCGCACAGATGTCCGCTTTTGGCTTGTTGCCAAGGTCGGCGGAACGGCCGAGATAGGCGCGAAGCAGCCATCCGCAATCCGGCGTGCCCCCACACCAACTGCTGGAAGCGTATAAAACATTTCAGGAAAAAGCCCATTCCTCATCGGTCGGCGCAACCAGCCCGTTCCGCAACCGGCTGTGAAGTTCATGCCATGACGGATCGGTCACGAAGCCTTTCATGCTTCCACATGCCTCGGCGAAGGAAATGTCACCCAAACAGTCAATAAGATCACTCACCCCGCCGATGCTGCCATTTAGGAACAGCTCCAGCGGATCATCATCACGCTCAATGACCCGATGTCCCCAAGCTCCCGGCACGTCGTCGGTTGCGAGGGCTTGCCGAAGATCCCCATCCACGCCTGCGGCCTCGAGCGCCCGGCAGACGACATAGCGCATCAGAGGGTAGTAGATCGGCTGATAGCTGCCTCCAAGCGCGCGCACGCCGGGCAGGATCGACAAAACCAGAAACATCAGCAGGAGATTTGGAACAAGGCTGCGGTTTGCCAGCCGCTCGAGGATGTCGGGGGCTGTGAAGCACGCCACCTTCATACCGGTCGCAGGATCGATGAGTTCGCTGGCGATCAGACGCAGCGGACGGCGTTTGCCATTTTCATAGAACCAGAAGAAATCAGTACCCCGAGCGAGCCAGCC
>NZ_JALJRL010000036.1:0-21245 GCF_024519675.1 Mesorhizobium sp. Mes31
CCTCGGCTGGGAACCCGCTCAGCCCGGCCTGCTCGCCGATCTGGACAACGGCCACTACTTCCCAGCCGGCTGATCCCGCAGAGCCCGCGAACAGCATTCCACTACTTCTCCAGGAGACCTACATGAACATTATCAGCATCATCGGTGCAGGAACCATGGCCACGGCGATCGTCGGCCGCATCGCCAAGGCCGGGTATACCGTCGAGGTGATCACTCGCGACCCCGCCAAGGCGCGGGCGCTGGCCGACCAACTTGCAGCCGGGGCGACCACAGGGACCTACGGCGTCGTGCCGGCGGGTGATATCGTCATCCTCGCCGTGCCATACAGCAGTGCGGCGGCGGTGGTAACCGACTTTGGGGAAGCGCTCGACGGCAAGGTGATCATCGACATTGCCAACCCGGTTGCCCCCGACCTCTCGGGCCTTGTCACTCCCCATAGCAGTTCTGGTGCGCAGGAAACCGCCAAGGGTCTCCCGGTCGGCGCTCATGTCGTGAAGGCGTTCAACACGATCTTCGGTCGCGTACTTGCCAAGGGTGGACGCCTCGACGCGTTCATCGCAGCAGACGATGCGGAGGCGAAGGCGCGCGTCTCGACTTTCCTCGAAAGTCTCGGGCTGCGTCCGTACGATGTCGGCGGCCTGCACATGGCCCAGACATTAGAGGCGCTCGGCCTGATGATGATCGGCCTGGCCAAGAATGGCGCCGGCACCTGGGATTTCGCCGTGAACGTCGATATCAGCTGAATCGGCGAAACGGCATTGGCTGCACTACCGCACAGGGGCCGCTTGCCGACCGTCCGGTTGAGGCGAAGAATCCAATAAAGCGGTCATTCGGCTGACGACTCCAAATGCCGCCGTTAATGACGCTTCCGACACCGCCCGAAACCTGCCGTTGTAGGTCCCGCCCTCTCGAACTACTATCGGCGGGGGGAATCGGAATGTATCTTTCTGACGTTTCAATAAAAAATTTTCGCATCCTTACGGATTTCAGGCTGCGTCTAAATCCCGGGATCAACTTGATCGTCGGAGAGAACAATAGCGGAAAGACAGCGCTAGTTGATGCCCTGCGTTATGCGCTTTCCGTGAACTCCGGGGAGTGGATACGGGTTCAGGACCGCGATTTCAGTCGCGGGACCACGTCGTTCTCCATCCAGTTGAAGTTCGAGGATATCACCACCCGGCAGGCGGCAGCATTCGTTGAGCATCTGACCCACGAAACGATCCCAGGCACCGGCAATCGGCGCTCGGTCCTCTATCTCAACTACCGGGCGGACCAGACAACACATCTCATACGCGGTGCCCGGCAGATCCGGACTGAACTGCGGTCCGGCGCGAATGCAGATGGCCCATCAGTGGAACGAGAGGCGAGAGATTTTCTCGCGACCACCTATCTCCGTCCCCTGCGCGATGCGGATGCCGAACTCATGGGTGGTCGCGGATCGCGTCTGGCGCAGATTCTCGGCTCCTCCGAAAGGTTCGGCGAAGCTGCCGTCATTGAACATCTGCTGACGACGATCGTGGCGGCTAACGCGGCGATCATCGAGAATGACGGTGTAAGCGCAACCCGCGAACGCATTGAAGACCAGCTTCGCAGGCTGGATTTCCGCACGAAACCCTTAAGCCCGCTGATCAGCATCATGGGCGGAACCGATCTCGAACAACTCGATGCGGCCGAGCGCAAACAGATGTTCCGCGCAATTCTGGAACGCTTGCAACTGCTCATCGATTCACAGGAGCGCTACCAGGGCCTCGGATACAGTAACCTGCTGTTCATGGCGACAGAACTCCTACTTCTTGAGCAGGAACAGCATGATTTTCCGCTTCTATTGGTCGAGGAACCGGAAGCGCATCTCCATCCGCAGCTTCAAATGAAATTTCTGCGGGCGCTCAGAGAGGGTTTTGGCGGCCAGAATTCGTCGTTGCAGAGCATCCTTACAACCCACAGCCCGAACCTAGCGTCGAAAGCGCCACTTGAGAACGTAATCATCATGGCGGAAGGCAAGGCTTTTTCCCTCCGCAAAGATGAAACACGGCTGGATGCGCAGAACTATGTGCATCTCGAGAAATTTCTGGATGTAACAAAATCAAACCTCTTCTTCGCCAAAGGCGTCATGATCGTCGAGGGCGATGGTGAGAACATCCTTCTTTCGACATTTGCCGACCTTCTCGGGATGCCATTCGAGGATTTCGGCGTATCCGTCGTCAACGTCGGCAGCATCGCCTTTGCGCCCTTCGCCCGCATCTTCCAAAGGATGGGAATTGATGATCCTGCAAATAGCGCCGCGTGGCTTGGCACGCGCGTGGTTTGCCTGCGGGATCTTGATCTGTGGCCCGAGCCTGCTCGCATCGCGGAAGGCAACATTTACGGCTTTCAGGAAACGAAGGCCGGCAACCAACAATATTGGGAAAGCCACTACGCTGATAACGCTCAAGGCCGATTGAACTGGATTGCAAACCGCAAATCACTTGCCGGACAGAATGTGCGGGTCGAGGTAGCGGATCATTGGACCTTTGAATACGCGCTTGCGCGGGCCGGTTTGGCAGCCGAAGTGTATCAGGCGCTGAAAGGCAACCTCGACGGCTATGATGAACTGCCGGCTGACCCGGAATTGCGGGCGGTTGCCGTCTACAAAGATGTCGCCACGCAGTCCGGTGCGAAAACGAAGCTGGCCTACGGGCTATCAAGCGTACTGGCTGAAAAGTTCGGTCCGATGATCTCGCCCGCCCCCGAGAATGAGACGCCCGAGCAGGCCAACGCGAGACGACAAGCTGACCAGGCACACACCGTTGCACGAAGAGCTGAGTTTCGGGCAGCGCTGCCCGCATACATCGTGCGGGCTATCGATTATGTGACGGGACATGAAGCCCCTGCGGCAGCGGCATAGGGGCCTGCCGATGCCGATACCTGCCATAGACGACGCCGACATTGACGCGCTGCTTGAGGAGGTCAATGCCGCCTCGATGGACGAAGCGCTGACTCTTGACGAGGCAAGACGTGCGGCTATTCGGGAGCACCACCATGTCCATGCCTGCCCCGGTGCGGGTAAGACGACGCTCATCGGCTTGAAGCTGGTCCTCCTCGCCCGCAAATGGCGCTTGCGCCATCGCGGGCTATGCGTCCTGACCCATACGAATGTGGCAAAGGCCGAGATTCTGAAACGTGTCGGCACGGATGCTGCGGCGAGATCGCTGCTGAGCTACCCGCACTTCATCGGGACGATCCAGGACTTCGTACAAACTTTTCTCGCGCTGCCGGCCTGCCGTTCCAAGGGATACCCGATCCGTCAAATCGATGACTCCGCCGCGGCTGCCTACATGCATCGCCGCCTGACCGTCGGCACGCGCGCATATCTGGACAACAGGAACGCCAGCACTTTTGGACTGCGCCTAAAATGGGTTCAAGACCAGCTATCCGTCGACGTGCCGGGATCGCCAGGCACCCATACACCCTCCTACCAGAATATGGTCACGGCAAAAAATCAGGCTCTCGAGAATGGCTATTTTTTCTTCTCTGAGATGTACGCGCTCGCAAGAGAACTGATCTCAGCCAATACATCTATCATCGATGCCCTGCGACAGCGCTTCCCGCTCGTACTGATCGATGAAATGCAGGACACGCAGAGGTATCAGGACGAACTGATCAATCATCTGTTTGGCGATGCTGCAGAGTGCATGCTACAGAAGATTGGCGATCCCGATCAGGCCATTTTCGACGGCATGGCGGGCGAGCCGCCAAACGAAACGTTCAACGCGGCTTTAGACCTCGCACCCATCCCGGACAGCGGCCGGTTTACCGCGACCATAGCTGACAAATTCTGCGGACTCAGCACAAGGCGGATTGCTTTGACGGGCTCCCGCCCTGCATCCGCGAATGCTCCGGGCTGTACATTTATTCTCTATGGCAATGATACGATCGGAGCCGTGCTGGATCGGTTCGGCGCGATACTCGCCGGGCTCCCGGAAGCCGAGCGCAGGATCGTGAAAGCAGTCGGAGGGCGTGCCGAAGGCGGAGCACTCAGCATACAATCTTACTGGCAGGCATTCGATCGGAGTCAGGCGAACCAGGGGAGGACTCCCGATACTTTCTGTGAATGCGTTCGGGGCGCCTTGGATTTGAAAAATGGGCCGGCTCACTCTCACTACCAGCACCTGAGGCAAGGCTTGGTGGAGCTCCTGCGCCTGGGCGGTAAGACTGTCATCGGCCGATCTGGAGGCGCCGTGCCGATCACGCGTGCGAATTTAAGGCGCTACTTTGATGTCTCGGAGAAGACGTCGCTGATCAATGCGCTGATGGCAGACTTGCTGCTTCGCCCCACACTCACGGCGGCCGAATGGGCAGACATTGCGCAAACGCTCTGCGATGTCTGCAATATCGATATTGGTAATGTCGCCATTGCCGAATATCTGGCCTACGCGGACCACGCTCCGGAATTGCTGGATGAAGCGGTGTTGCCCGGCAACGTGTATCTGAGCCCGGGCGGCATCCCGATGGAGGTTTCCACCATCCATGGAGTCAAAGGGGAAACCCACGACGCCACCCTCGTCCTCGAAACCAAGTTCGGGACTCTCTTCGACGTAAAGGAGATGCTGCCCTTCTTGATCAATCCGGCGTTGGAGCGACCTGTGTTCGACCCGGCCCATGCGACGACCCACGCATCGATCCGGGCTTCCTTCATGAAGAAGATATACGTGGCCACTACCAGAGCGCGCCAACTGGTCTGCATAGCGATACACCGTGACCATATCTCGCAGCAGGAGAGGGCAGCTCTTACGGACCAAAGGGGATGGTCGTTTGTGGATCTGTAGCCTTCCTACTATCCCATTGCTCGGATGCTGTGGGCACGAGCAACGATTCCGGCAGGCTTTGAGGCCGAAACTTTCCTATCGGACAGACTCACTGTGACATGGACTTGATTTCGGGCTTGTCCGATCGTCGAATTATCCTGTAAATTCAACGCTAGATACGGATCGCGCGAAAACTAGCGCCTGCTCATGTACACATGATATTAATAGCGCTGTGTGACAAGCGCGAAGATCATGAGCGATCTGGTTGAAAAATTCCTGGAACGTTACGGCCCCCGCGTTTCTAGCGAGGTTGCAGGCCACCTAGTCAAAACGCTCGGGATTTCCGAGGCCGCTGCGCGTAAACGCGTCTCGAGACTGGCCGGTAACGTCCGGCGCCTCAGCTACATCACCTTCCCCCGCAAGGCCCGTTTTGTATATCTCGAGCGGCAATTTGGTTCGCCTATCTATTGGGAGAACCTAGTCGAAGCGCTCATGCAGACCAAGTCGGCTTACGGTGATGCCATCGCCGCGCTCCGGCAGCGAGGTGGCGCCATTCCGGAGCGACTGTTTCCGATCGTTTGCGGTGCACCCGTAAGACAGCAGAGGCATTTGTCACCGGAAACCATCTTCACTCGGCTCAATGAGGCCGGACTTCTCAAACGGGTAACGTTGCCGGGCGTTGGCGATTGCATTGCGATCGTGCAGGCGGATGGCTTTTACGAAGCCCTGGCACCCATGGTCCGCACCCGCCTTATAACGGAGGGTTTTCTTCTCACGGCCCTTGGCGATTGGCTGAAAAAGCTCGGGATTGTCAGCTATGGGAAGGTGGCGACACGCGATTCAGAGACATTGCCGCGTGTGGGAACGTTCGCGTGGGATCTGACCGCGCCCAGC
Organism: Mesorhizobium sp. Mes31; assembly: GCF_024519675.1. Classification (NCBI taxonomy): domain Bacteria; kingdom Pseudomonadati; phylum Pseudomonadota; class Alphaproteobacteria; order Hyphomicrobiales; family Phyllobacteriaceae; genus Mesorhizobium; species Mesorhizobium sp. Mes31. The sequence continues at coordinate 5,679 of NZ_JALJRL010000036.1, forward strand.
TATCTGGGCGCGATGGTAAAAGCCGGCAAGGATGGCAAGAGTAAGCCGGGTTTCGTCGCGTGCGACGTTCACCTGGGAGATTCGGTCACAGTCGCGGGCGCACGCCCGTTCGTGAGCAAGTGCCGAACCTTGCGGAGCCTTCGCAATGTCGGCCCGTGCTTGCAGATATTCGTGGCCGCAAAGTTCCATGGCGATGCTTTTCAGATGCTCAAGGAGAACGGCATCGTACCCGCGACGCCGGCGAACCTTTTCGGGGAAGAAGTGGCGGCGGGGCTGCTGCAGCTTTCAGCGGTGCTGAACAAAGCAGCGATGCTATCGACGATCGATCCGACGGAGTTCGATGCGCTATTCAGCAAATTCGGCAAGATCGAAGGTGCCGCCAACCAGCTCCGAGGCACATTGTTTGAGTATCTGGCGGCTGACGTCTTCCGAAAAACCGGCGCCCACCAGGTGCGCATGAACAGGATCTATAAGGTCGGGGGGAAAGAAGCAGAGGCCGACGTTATCGCGGTGCGCGACGACATATCCCTAACTTTTATCGAGTGTAAAGGCCATTCTCCCTACGGGGAGACGCCTCATAGTGAGGTGGAGAAATGGCTTCAGCACAACGTGCCGATCTTTTTCAAAGCGGCCAAAGAGCATCCAGACTGGAAGAATCTTTCCGTGCATTTTGAGTTCTGGACCACAGCGCCGCTTACGCAGGAGTCGATCGCGCTTCTCGAAAAGGCTAAGGCCGAAATCAGGCCCTCGCGCTACACGATCAGCTGGCGCCTGGGTGCGGAAATTCTGTCGCTGTGCAAAGACACCAAGGATGATGGACTAGTCATCGCCTTCCGCAAGCATTTCATGAAATTCAACGCGAGGACGGCAAAAGACCCACGCATGTCTGCTTTGGAAGGGCCGAGACCATAAGCCGATAGTCGGGAACCCACTTCACTGCAGACAGCTTTACCATCTACCTGTCATCCACTTACGCGTCTGCCGCAATTGCCTTACCGAGGGAATTGAAGGTGCCTCGCTGTGTCACCGTTGGCCTTGGGTCTGGTGGCATCCTATAGGCGAACTCCAGATACCGGGTTCTTCTATTTCTAGTGGATAATCTTACAGCCGCTGCATGTGTTCATCCACTTTCGGCTATATTTCTACTGGGGAAAAAAGCGCTTGGGATTTTGAATGGCCAGCGAACCGGCCAGCAAGAAGCCATTCCGGATTTTGAGCCTTGATGGCGGCGGCGCCAAAGGCTTCTACACGCTCGGCGTGCTTCGCGAGGTCGAGGCAGCTGTCGACAGGCCGCTTTGTGACGTTTTCGATCTCATTTACGGAACCAGCACCGGTTCAATCATCGGAACGCTTCTTTCCATCGGTAAGAGGGTCGAGACAATCCACGAACTCTACCGCGAGCATGTCCCGACGGTCATGCGCGCGTCCTCGGCAACCGAGAAAACCGCCGCGCTCGCAAAGCTGGCCGAAACCATATTCAAGGACGGCGGGTTCGAGACAATCAAAACCGGCATCGGGATTGTCGCCACGAACTGGCAGACAGACACCCCAATGATCTTCAAGGCCGATCTCGGGCAAGCCCATGGGAGGACGGCGACATTCGTGCCGGGGTTTGGTTGTAAGCTCAAGGATGCCGTCCAAGCTTCCTGTTCCGCATATCCGTTCTTCGAACGCAAGATGGTCACGACATCCGCCGGGAATACCATCGAGCTTGGCGACGGCGGATTCTGTGCCAACAATCCAGCCCTGTACGCCGTCGCAGACGCCACCAAGGCCTTCAAGGTCGAAAAGTCGGATATTGCTCTTTTAAGCATCGGGTGCGGTGTCTACCCGGCGCCCAAAAAGCGGTTCACGAGCAAAGATTACTGGATCGGCAAACTTCCGTCGGTAAAGCTGCTTCAGAAGGTCCTGGAAGTGAACACCCAGTCCATGGAGCAACTGGGCAAGGTCCTCTTCAATGATGTCAAGACGGTGCGCGTCAACCACCGGTTCTCTAAACCCGAGATGGCCACCGACCTTCTTGAGCACGACCTCACCAAACTCAACATCCTCCGCCAGCAGGGCTCGCTCTCGTTCGCGGAAAGAGAAGCGGACATTCGCGCCGTGCTGGGAGTTTAGGAATGGCAATACCCGAGTCACAGCTTCATACATGGTCCGCCCAAGGCTCTATCCAGCAGTCCGCCGCGACGTACCAGACCCTCAAAAACACCCTTGAAGACAAGAACGCGCCGTATTCTCACCGGCCCTTCTACACTTTCCTCCAGGGCTCCTACGGCAACGACACCAACATCTGGTCCGATAGTGACGTGGACATCGTGATTTGCACCACGTCGGTGTTTTACTACGACGTCGACAGCTTGGCCGACTACGAGCAGAGAAACTTCCACACCGCGTTTCCGAGTGCGGCCAGCTACAGCTACCAGGACTTCAGGAAGGAAGTCACCGTGTGGCTGACCCAACGGTACGGCCAGGCCGTGCATCCCGGCAAGAAAGCCATCTTCATCCAGGGGAGCGGCAACCGGCGCGATGCCGATGTTCTGCCTGCTGCCGAGTACCGCCAATACTACGAGCACCGCGATGCCACGAGTACCGGCTACTGGCGAGGCATCGTTTTCTGGAAAACGGACGGCACCAAGGTCGTCAATTTCCCTAAGCAGCACTCGGATAACTGCACTACCAAGCACCAAGGGACAAGCAGTTGGTTTAAGCCTACTGTGCGTGTATTCAAGAACATCCGCAACAAGATGATCCAGCTCGGAATTCTGGAGGACGGAATGGCGCCGTCCTACTATATTGAGGGACTACTCTACAACGTTCCCAACCAGCTTTTCGGACAATCGTTTCAGCGAACAGTACTGAGTTGCCTGTCATACTTCGGGAACGCTGACCAGAGCATGTTCAAGTGTGCCAACGGCATTCATCCGCTTCTACGCGATAATTCCGAGGTTTCGTGGCCCCCTGACCACTGCACCCGTTTCCTTAAGACCCTCCAATTCTATTGGGACCACTACCAAGGATAGGCGTACACATTTAACGCGTAGGACAATCCCCACCCGCTGATCTATTTGTTGATTTTGACCAACCTGATTGACCCCTTGGTGATGCGGTCCGTCCAATAGGTTCCCTCCATGATCGTTGGCGGGCGGTCGATCACGTGATAACGGAAGGCACCGTAGTGGATCTCGCTGGTGTCGCCGCGAAGATGGATCGACGGGTCGCTTTGGTAAACGCCATAGATTTCGATCTCGCCATCAGGTTGTATGCTGATGCGTTCAGCCTTAAGCACCGATTTGGATGACGAGGTCACTATGCGGATAGACAGGCTTGAAAAGGTTTGCCGGATCACCGCCGTACCTTCGATTTTTGTGGCGGGTGTGCCTGCAGGATCCTTATAGGTCGAATGTAGCTCGACCTCCCATTTGCCGCGAAGATCTGGAACGGGGACAAAATAGAAAATTGGCCACCAAGACCATCCCCAGCGATCAAAAGACTTCAGGACGGCCAGGACAATTGCGAGCGTAATTGAAAACGGCTTTAGGTAATCCCAAGTCACTTGTAAGCCCGAGAGCCGAAGGCTTGCACCCCACACGACCACCGTAAGGATAATTACCGTCGAAATGGACAGCCTCGTGAAGAACGTACGCACTGAAGAGACACCCCCGCACCTGACGAATAAATTTCAAGCCATATATAAAGTCGGATTCTCTCGCTATCCGTTGCTTATCCTTTTTTACACCGGCACCGGCATACCCGAAGACTGCATCCCAATGAAGCGATCTCCTGCAGCGCCGATCGGTTTTCCCTTTGGGGAAGACTTTGCGGCCAGATATGCTGAAGCTATATCTCTCAATGAGAGCGTGCACGACGGTGCGGTTCTGTTCGGGCGCTCGAAAACCAGTGAACGCTATCGCTGTATGGGCTGGTCCTGTCGAATCGCTTCACGATTTCAACCGCAAGACGCTGAGCCAAACCGGGGTTCAGCTTACAACAGCGCAATTTCGATTTCCGGACTGGCAGATATTGATTGCGTTTTCTTGCTCACCGCTGGCGGCGTCGAGTCTTTCATCAACGGAGCTCTATCGTCGTGAATGCTCCACCGCCTGAAAGTCGGTGCCTTCAAGTTACAGCTAGAGCCGGATCGGTCCACCGATGGGTGGACTGCGGCGAACTCACGCCACGTTGAAATTGTCGTCGGGCTCCTGAGCAATGTCGGCTTTCAGGGAGTCTCAAGTGTCAGTCAAACGACCGGAATTAGGGCGCGTTGCCGCCGCAGTAAGCTCGACACCTGAACGGCTGCTATCCCGGCCTCGCCACCTAGGAGCCGTCAGGCAGGAATCCACCTCATCTCGATCATTCGCACCTATATGTTTACCCCCAAGTGACCGGCGACGACGAAAAGCGCCACCCTCCGGGCGGGGGCGGCGCTTTGCATTGGGCGATCATGGGAAAACCGGACGTGCGATCAGCAGATCATCCGTCGGAATGGATCAGTGAACGAGGTCGAGGAGCTTCTTGGCCTTGCCTTCCATCTCTAGCCGGACATCTTGATGCTCTTTGTCGCGGGCTATTCGAGTGATCCCCTGAACGAAGTCGAAGATCGACGCCGGCGGATGCCCTTCTTCATTGAGGACCGTGTCGATGATCTTCGTGGTTTCACCCTTCGAGAAGCCGCGCTTGCGTAGAAATGTGGTTCGATCGTCATCGTCGCGCGCGACAATGCGTTCGCGTGCGGCCTTGATGCCGTTCACGAACGGCGTGGGTGAGGATTCCGCGAACTGGAGCAGCGCCGGTTCGGCTTCGAGTGCAAAGCGTGAAGCGGCATATTTCGAGTGGCGGATGGTGATTTCCTGGAAATCTTCGGCGCCCCAGATGTTTCGATTTTGGCACACTGCGCGCAGGTAAAAGCTTGCAATTCCAAGGGTTTTCGATCCAACCTCGCTGTTCCACGCATAAAATCCGCGGAAATAGAGATCAGGTTCTCCATTCGGCAACCGGCCGGCTTCAATGGGGTTGAGATCGTCGACCAGGAACACAAAGACGTCGCGGTCGGATGCGTAGAGCGTCGTCGTATCTTTCGAGATATCGACATTCGGGTTGTAGATATGAGTGGACCAGTCGAGCAAACCGGGTACCTTCCAGCGCGTATCGCCGGTGCCATTGCCGGCGATTTTCTGCACCGCCTCGATCAGTTCATGGTCGAATATCCTCCCGTAGTCCGGGCCCGTAACCGCTCGAAGCTCAAGGCGACCGTTCTCGATTTCGAGTGTTTTGACTTGCTCGGCGCGATGGTTGAGCAGTCCGTGCTGCAGGTTTATCCCGGCGAGCGGCGCCGGAAGCTGACGCAGATAGGTGGCGGGCGCGCCGACCAGGCTGGCGAGCTGGCCGAAACTCCAGTGGGTCGGGATCACCGGCGCGCGAGCATCGGGTAGCATCAGTGTCAGTCGCTCAGGATCGTCACGAGACGCCTCCACGCGGATGGCCTCGCTCTCGATGATGCGCGTCTTGCTGCGTTCGGATCGGTGCTTCACCGAATTATGCAGGTCCGTGAGTGACAGATACCGCTCGTCGGCCGGCCGGTTGAACCATTCCGACGACACGCGGCCAATGCTCTGGCCCTTGCTGACGTCCACCTTATAACCGTTCGACGCTCCGCATATCGGCGACTGAATTTCCATCTGGGTCATAGTCGTTCTCCGCGACGGGTGCCGGGAGCCTCTCTCCCGGCCCTTCACCCGCCGCCGGCTACCGGCCTCCGCTCTCCCTCTAGCGGCGCCAGCCCGCGCGAAACATGAGAGCGCCGGCGCTGCGCCCTCGCTCCATCGATCGAGTCCAAAAGGGCCGGCCGCAGGCCGCCCTTCGGTAAAACCGTGGTGCCTCCCAGAAAATACCGAGGGTTGCATCAGTGGCGAAACCATGAACCAATAAATGGTGGAGCTTTATGGCGTCCGGAGCGACGGAGGCGATGCGACGGTTCAAACTTGCTGACGAGGTGATCGAAGACACGGCGCCGAATTTGCAGAGCGCGTTAGCCGATGCTTACCGAAGACGGATCCGGCCGCATTGTCTGTGCAAGGAAGGCGGGCTTCCAATGTACATCGCCCGAATTGGCGATCAGTACCTGGTCAAGCGGATGCCGCTTTCAGGTGGTGGGCACGATTCCAACTGCCCATCCTACGAACCACCGGACGAACTGTCAGGCCTCGGTGTGCTGACGGGAAGCGCGATACAGGTGGATCCGGAGAGCGGAATGTCGGCGTTGAAAGTGAGCTTCAGCCTGACGAAAATCGGTACACGGGCGGCGCCGAATACGGGAACGAATGTCACCGACACCATCGTCGGGGATGCGAAGAAGCTCTCGTTGCGCAGCCTGCTGCATTATCTCTGGCACCAGGCAGAGCTGACGGCGTGGACATCACGCTGGTCGGGCAAGCGGCATTGGTGGAATATTCGGTGGCATCTGACAGAGGCTGCCGGCCAGATGACAGTGAAGGGCGGAACGCTCAGCGAAATACTATTCATACCAGAACCGTTCCGAGCGACGGATAAGAGCGCGATCGAACAGCGTCGTACCGCAGCACTTGCACCCGCCATTCCTCCGAAGAGCGGCCCGCGCAAACTGATGATCCTGGTCGGTGAGGTGAAGGATTTTGCGCCGGCGCGTAGCGGCCATCGGCTGATCGTGAAGCATATGCCGGATTTTCCGCTCATGTTGGAAGAAGGTATCTATAGACGTCTACAGGCCCGCTTCGAGAACGAGCTGGCGCTTTGGGGAGCAGACGAGGCTTCTCACCTGATCGCGATAGCGACGTTCGGGCTGACGCCCGTCGGTCTCGCGGTCGTGGAGGACATGGCGCTGATGGTCGTTGCCGAAAACTGGGTGCCCTACGAGTCCGCTTACGAGAAGAGGTTGGTCGACGCACTGGCCAAGCTACATGAGCGCAGCGTCAAGGGATTACGCTACAATTTGTCGGCCGAAAAGCCGACCGCGGCTGCAATTTTGCAGCGTTCATCGCAGCCGGTTGCGCTCTATGTCGTTCCACCCTCGGCCGACGGAGCTTACGAAGAAGCTCTCGGCGAGTTGATTACGTCACAGCCGGAAATCGGCGCCTGGATCTGGCGCACCATTGAGGGCGAGATGCCTCCTCTTCCGAGGCATGCCGAATAAAGACTGGTCGCGTCCAGGGCCGCAGAATTTGATCTGCGTCCAGCTGGTCCCTCTCTGGAAGCTGCGGCGCGCAATTTCGATTACTCCTTCCAGGAGGTGTGTCAGCATCTATTCCTGTGTAAGACGCCTACGCAATTCAGCGAGCGGCTCGAGTGACCGGCAAACGAGCTTCAACTCTCTGACCTTGCCTTTGAGCGCAATCGTCACTCTCATGCCAATTGCATCTGAAAGCTGCTTTTCCAGCAAGAGCACATCCGCATCTTTCGCCGCGGGAGCGGATCGCGAGATCGAGGGTCTCTCTGCGGCAGGCGTCTGCGCGAGCGCTTCTGCCTGCCGCACTGACAGCCCGTCCTCGACGATGCGGCGCGCAACCTCTGCCGGGTTATCGGCGGTGACCAGAGTGCGGGCGTGACCGGCAGACAGCGTCCCGCTGACCAGCATGTCGTGTACCACGTCGGGCAACTTCAGAAGCCGCAAGGTGTTGGCGACGTGACTGCGGCTTTTACCGATGACCTGACCGAGGTCCGCCTGGCTGTAGCCGTGCTCATCCATAAGCTGCTGATAGCCTCGCGCCTCCTCGACGGGATTGAGGTCAGCACGCTGGACGTTTTCTATGATCGCCAGTTCCAACGCCGTGCGATTGTCGACCTCTCGAACGATGACGGGCAGTTCCGACAGCCCGGCTCTTTGGGCTGCACGCCAGCGTCGTTCGCCGGCGATGATTTCGTAACGGCCCGACTGATCCGGAGACGAACGAACAACGACAGGCTGAACAACACCATGCGTCTGGATCGACTGCGCCAGATCGATCAGGTCTGCTTCATCGAAACCTCGCCGCGGATTACGCGGGTTCGGCGAGACGAGTTCGATCGGAACCGCGCGGTCCGGTGCCGGTTGGTTTGCCTGCTCGGGCGCTGGATTGCTCACGTCACCGATCAGGGCGGCAAGACCCCGCCCAAGGCGTCTTCCAGGAGGTTGTTCGTTCATCAGTTCATTCCAGTGCACCCACCACGATGATGCATCGCGGCGGTTTCGGCAATCATTTCGTCTTTGAAGCGCCGCACCTGCTGCGGCTCCGAAATGACCGATAATCTTGCCTTCAAGAATGCTCCCGGAGCCGCGCAAGTCGAGAGAACGGCTTTCGCCATATCACTCGAGCAGATCACACAGTCGAACCCGGTCATCCCGCCATCCTTGCCGTTGAGCCGTTCGACTTGAATGCCGCCATCAGCATGGGCCCGACGGTGAATTCCCCTGCCCTCGCCTTCTCGGTGAGCGCCCTCAGGTATCCACCAGCCGAATTGATGTGCTGAGCACGCTGCAGGATACAGGCAACGACAATCGCCGCGTTTTCCGGCCCCATGACATGGCAGGCGTCTTCGTACGCCGACGGCGAGACGCCAAGATATCCCCTCACCTGGGCGGCCACCGCCATTAGATCTCGCCAACTGGTGATCCCGTCGACCGCGTAGTCGATGATTTCCGGGCAGGCCTTCAGCACAAATCCCAATGGATAGCCCTTCGGCGGCTCCTGCGGTTCTCGTCTGGGCTCGGCCGTCACCCCGCTTTTTTCCAAAGCAGGTTCAAATTCAATAAGGGAGTCGGTATTTGAATCAGAATACTGCCGCTCATTTCGATCGTCATTGCCGATTGAATCTTCGACATTCATGTGAGAATTCAGAAGGATATCCACTTCCTCACGGATCGCAGCCAGATCGCCCACGATCGTTTCCATGTCGGCAATGGCCGCGCGGCGCGGGATCGCGTCCACGATGGTTCGAAAACGCCTCCAGAGACCGCCCCAGTCGCCCGGAACGTCTTCCTCGACGGCCGCCTCGATCAGCTTGCTGATGTCTCTGCGATGCAGTGTGATGCGTTCCCGCATGAGCTTCTGCGCGCGATTGCCGGCACGGACCCGTTCAGCAGCCTCTGAGAACTCGCCGGCGCGCGCCAGCATGGGTGCCAGGGAGAAACCAAAGGCTTCCTCGAAGGCCCCTCCCCTGCCCTTACGGGCGTAACGCTTGCCGTTGGGGCTGTCCCGCCGGATGACCAGGCCGTTCGCGACCAAAGCCGCCAGGTGGCGCCGCAGGGTTGGTTCCGACATCCCGTGGGCGCGCAGGATCAACTGCCTGTTGGACGGGAATACGACCAGGCCGTTTTCCTCGCTCAGTTCGTCGTCTGGATAGAACGACAGCAAGGCCGCGAGAACCGCGAGAGCGCGGTCGCCGATGCCGATGACAGATTTTCCTTCGCACAGATCCCGGTAGGCCTGCCACTTGTCGACGGCCTTGCCGTCAGGGATTTCCTGTGAATCGTTTTGCGCTGCCAGTAAGGCAAGCGACATCGGCCGCCGCCCAAAAGGCGTCGTTGCAATGCCCGTTTCCATGTCCTTCCTTCACCCTCTCATTGGGCAAAAGAAACCTGCTCGCCGAATCGACGCTAATGACTCTTGACAGTGATTCGCGGAAATGTGATTCTCGGAGTGCTTAGTTCAGAGAAGGGCTTCCGCGGTTCGCCGTTCGGGGGCCTTTTTCTTTTGCTGTGTCAATTCTCCTGTTTCGACTTCCTGAACGCCTCATAGAGGCCGTCCAGATTGCCAGTGATCCAGTCTGCAAAAGGCTTCGCGTCGGTCTTCGTAATCTCGAGCGAAACGCCTTTTGGGCCTGATTTTGCGATGACGCTAACTGATTTGTCGGCCGGAGCCCAGGATGGGCGGCCTTCGGTTCCTCTCTCCTTCTTGGTGGGCTTGGATCGAAGTTCCCTGATCACTCGCTCAAATCGTTCGGCGCTCGACAGTTTCTGGAAGTCGGTCATCTGGATAAGCGGTTTCCAGTCCCCCTTCCCGTCGTCGAGCATGGCGGCCATTGCGTCCCATCGCGGTCGTCCGATGCCAGGCGCGGAGCCGATGGCCATAACCAGTTCATCAGGCAGCTTGCGTACAAGAGCGATCATCTCCGACAAAACACCCTTCGATCTCGTGCCGAATGTCGCCATGATGACCGAGCGTTTCACACCTCGTTCTTCGAGGCGTAGTGCGAAGAAGGCTTTCTCGATAAACGTGAGATCCTTGCGCTCAAGGTTCTCGTTACCTTGAGCGATAATGAGCTCGTCGTCTGTCAGATTCCGGATGAACGCCCTAGCCTTCAAACCCAGTTGCTTGATGGCTTCGACACGTCGATGCCCGTACGCGAGCTGATAGCGGCCCTCCTGATCGGGATGCGGCCGAACCAAGACCGGAACGGCTTGCCCATTTTCCCGGATGCTTTCCAACAGGTTCGCGAAATCCTCGCCTTCGAAGTCGTCGAGTCGATCCTTGACGAACGAGGCGTCGATATCGAGGGGTTCGATTTCAACGATCGTTAGCCCGTTCGTCAGCGTTTTCCTGAGTTCATCGGCTTCGTGCGAAATACCTGTTAGGGCATCATTCATGCTCTGCAGCGCCCCCGATGGGGTATGCCGTGGCCGCGGAGGGTTCTCAGCTGAGAACTGAGTCGACGTGATAGGTGTCAGAAAATCCTTCAGGGCATCCCTGCGCTTGATCATTTTCGGCCCCAAGCTTGTTTTACCAAGTCGTCAATCTCGCCGTTCATGGCATCCAATGCCTCCATGGCGCGATCGTATGTCTGCCGATGGAAGTTCTCCCGCCCGACTTCGTAGAGCGTCTGCTTGGTGATCCCGGCATCTGAAATTGCCGCCGACTTAACCATCGCGTGTGTCAGCACACGGTCACCGAAAAGGCCTTTGAGAAGACCGGCAATTTGGGACTGAGAGCCATCGTTTGGCTCGTACCGCGTCAACACATAACGGAAGAAATCATAGCTTGCATTGCCTCCCGCCCGTTCGACGACGTCGAACAAGCCTGCCGTCATGTGCAGGAACTGGGACATCGATGCGACATCCAGCATCTGCGGATGGACCGTAACCAAAACCGATGTTGCCGCGCACAGCGCTGAAAGCGTCAGATATCCGAGCGACGGCGGGCAATCGAGGACAACGATGTCGTAATCGTCCTCCACCGATTTGAGGGCAGAAGCTACCCGAGTGAAGAACATGCGATCTGCAGCTCGCGAACTGGATTTGTCAGTCAGTGCCCGCGGTGTCTCATGCTCGAATTCCTGCAGCTCGAGATTTCCAGGGACGATGTCGAGACCCGTGAAATACGTTTTCTGGATAATGTCTTTGAGCGGCCGCTGCAGGTCGTATCGGATGGCCCCGTAGATCGTGTCGTTCGCATCCAGATCGAATTCAGGCTGGATACCGAAGAGCGCAGACAATGAGGCCTGGGGATCGAGGTCGACGGCAAGGACCCGATATCCGCGCAAGGCGAGGTACTGAGCCAGATGGGCACTGGTTGTCGTCTTTCCGGAGCCACCCTTGAAATTGGTGACTGCCAGCACCTGAAGATGCTGGGCAGTTTCTCTCCGACGCAGGTAGCTTTTTTTGCTCTTGCCCAAGTGATCGCGAATCGCGTGAATTTGTTCAAGCGAATAGAGTCGCCGTCCAGCCGCGTTCTTTTCAGCTTCAGGAATAACGCCGTCGAGAACCAATGTTCTCAGATAGGCGTCTGAAATGCCAATTAGGTTGGCAGCTTCTCCGGCCATGAAGCGCCGGAGTTCTTTCTGAGCTGTCGGAGGGAAAGCCCGAGCCCGTAGCTGCTGCAACTGAGCCGACAAAATATCCGCGTCGCCTTCGATAAGGCGTGTCAGCGACTTCTGGATCGGCTCCGGCTGGATTTCCAGAATGTTGGTATCAGGCATTAAAAACGCTCAAATCGGTTTTTTTGTGAGTTAAGCGTTAGGATGCAATGAGTCTTACGCGCCGTCAACGATTAAAGGGTTAACGAAACCCTAACAAAAATAAACGGTTGCTGATATCATGACCGATGGTTCTCAGTTGAGAACTTTGACCACTCCTGATCAATTGCAGTCAATGTTGCCGCCCCCCAAAAAAAGGGGGTCGCCGGGCGTAGCCAACATGCGCCATTCCGCCTCCGCCCTCGGTTAGATCGTCTCGCAACGGCGTCGGCGGCGTCGACGTCATGCAAGAGGTCTGGCAGGGCGAGGCGGACGGGATGTACCGGCCCGCAGCGTCGTGATGCGCACATAGCCGATTGGGCGGCCTCTTGGTCGACAGAAAATTCGACTTTGCGTGTTAGAAGCCATGCGGGTCACTTCCGCGTCGCGGATTGTCCAAAATTCCAAATGAAGAAGATAAGGGTACAGGGTCGATCGTGAGCGTCTCTTGACTCGAGTAGAAGCCGAGCCACTTCTGGCGGTAGCCTTCCAGAGTGCGGCCAGAATGTGCTTTTGGCCGTCTATTTCGATCTAAGGAGACGTACTAGCGTACCCGCGGACAATGCGCTTGCATACCCGTCCTTCTACTGCCTGTTATGTAACGATAGAGACGTCAACAGACCGGGAAGAATGGCGGCGGAACGACAGCTTCGCGCTATAGCCCCGACGCCTTGGTGAGATTGACGCGGAAGCGGTCACGGCGCCGCTGGTATTTGCGGGTCATTTCGGCTGAGGCGTGACCGAGCTGCTTTTGCACATAACGTTCATCGGCCTCAGCGGAAGAGGCCAGGCCAGCTCTGAGTGAGTGGCCGGAGAATATTTGTGCCCGTTCGCCCTCTGACAGGTTCCCGCGCACGCCGGCGGCAAGCGTGGTGCGTTTGACGAGGCGGGCGACCTCCTTGTCGTTGAGCCGATCGGGGCCGACCACTTTGCCCTGGCCGGTGACGCGGCGGAAGAGGGGGCCGTGGGCGATGCGAGCGAACTTCAACCAAGTCTCGAGCGCAACGATCGGGCAGGTGGCGTCGGACGAGCCGCGTCCAACCTCGACCTCGCGCCAGCCAGTCTTGCCGCGCAGGGTCACCAATAGGCCCTTGTCGAGGATCTCGACCCAACCGCGCCCGTCCTGCGTCTGGTCGCGCCCGACATCCAGCCCGACGATCTCGGAACGACGCAGGCCGCCGGCAAAGCCGAGCAGAAGCATGGCACGATCGCGCAAGCCTCGTAAGGTTCCGCGGTCGAGCGTTTCCAGCATGGCGATCAGATCTTCGGGCAGCACCGCTTCTTTCTGCCGGGGAGGGGAGGCGTGCTTGTTGCGAATGCCAGCCATCACTGTGGCGATATGCCTGTCCTTGCGATCGAGTGGCTGGCCACGCTGGGCATAGTTCCACGTCAACGAGGAGAGACGGCGCTCGATCGTCGACACGGACTTTTTCTCCCCTGTGGCCGTGCCGGATGCGAGCGCGGTGATGTAAAGACCCACAGTCTGCGGATCGGGCGGCAACGTGGCAAAACCCTGACGGCGACACCAACTGGAAAAGTGCTTCCAGTCGGAGGCATAGGCGCGCCGTGTGTTGGCCGAGCTCGCCGCCTCGACATAATCGCGGGCGCGGTCCGCGAGCTGTTCAAGATGTGCCGGGAGGCGGGATTCCGAAGTGGCCGGAAGGGGAGGGGAGGGGGCGTTATCCTGGCCTTCCTGTGGATCCTCCATCGTAGCGCCGCTCATTGCCATGACGACATCGACAATGTCGGGCAGGTCGCCGGCGTCGGCGTCAGATGGGATTCCAAGCTGGTTCATCATTGCCGGAGCGGGACTGTCATCTGAAGATTCTCTCGGAGGATATTTTCCGGCGTCCAGTGTATGACAATGCACACACAATGTGAATCGTCACCGGAAAGCTCGGTCATCCCTCCCACCGGCTGCGGTTATTTCGTTCTCGATCGCAATCGGCCGCAGGGGACGGACGCTGAACGGTTAGGTCGAGAAGGCCGGAGTGGATGCAGGTCACGGGAAAGACTAAGGGAATGGTGGGCGATGAGCTTGTAAAATTATGTCAGATTTGATATATCGATGGAATGGACGATTGAAATCCTCAATGACGCGGTGCGGGTAGAGCTTGAGGCGTTGCCGGCCGATCAGATCGCCCGCTTTCTGCGGATCGGTGACCTCATCCAGTCCTTAGGACTGGAGCGGGTTCGCGAGCCACATGTGAAGCATCTGGAAGGCGCGTTATGGGAAATCAGGATGAAGGGCAAGGACGGCATATCCCGCGCCCTTTATGTCGTCGCCAGGCCGAGGCGTGTGGTCGTGGTCAGGGTGTTTTCCAAAAAGACTCAAAAGACGCCTCGCCGGGAAATTGAGCTCGCTTTGAAGCGGGCGGAGGACGTTCGATGATGAAACTGAATGACCTGAAAAAGGATTTGCTCAAGCGGCCCGACGTGCGCGCCGAATATGATGCGCTCGCCGAGGAATTCTCGCTCGCCGAGGCGCTGATCCGGGCACGCAGCGAGGCTGATATGACGCAGACCGACGTCGCGCAGAAGATGCATACGTCGCAGTCGTATGTCGCCAAGATGGAAGGTGGTCAGGTCAGTCCGTCGATAAAGGCGCTGCAACGCTATGCGGCGGCTACCGGAGCGCGGCTGAAAATCAGCCTCGAACGGTAAAGCCGGACGACGGATTGGAAGAGGCTGACAGCATGAAGACGGCAGCCGCCCAGTTTGACCTGTTCGACGCGGCGCCCGGCTATCGGGAAGTTCCGCGCCCGAAGCCAAAGAAGCGGCCTGTTACACGCGGTCCGGTTTCTGCGAGCTGGAACGCGGAGGAGGCGGCCCGGCGACTGGAAGCCAGCGGTGACTATCGGCTCCTGCGCAAGCTGGTTCCGCGTCCCATCGTAGCGCGGAGCGAAAGTCGCTATCCTCAAATTGCAGTTCTGGTCGATACCGAGACGACGGGCCTCTACCACGCAAGGGACGAGGTCATCGAAATCGGCGCCGTCGCCTTCACCTTCACATATGAGGAGGGCGGCAGGATCGGGGACGTGGTCGGCGTCTACAGTGGCCTGCGTCAGCCCGCATCACCCATTCCGCCAGAGATTACCCGCCTGACCGGCATCACCGATGAGATGGTCGCCGGCCAGGAAATCGATATTGCCGCTCTCGAGGCGCTGATCGAGCCCGCCGACCTTATCATTGCCCACAACGCCGGCTTCGATCGACCGTTTTGCGAAAAACTTTCGCCGTCCTTTATCCCTAAAGCCTGGGCCTGCTCGGTGACTGAGATCCGCTGGGCCGACCTGGGCTTTGAGGGCAACAAGCTCGGCTATCTCGTTGGGCAGTCCGGACTGTTCCACGAAGGGCACCGCGCCACCGACGATTGCCATGCGCTGCTTGAAGTGTTGGCGCGACCGGCGGGGGAGGGTGCTGCGCTTCCCTTTGCCGAGCTGCTGCAATCAAGCGCCCGTTGCCGAATGCGCATTTTTGCCGAGAACGCGCCGTTCGACATGAAGGATCACCTGAAGGCGAGGGGCTATCGCTGGTCTGACGGCAGCGACGGCCGGCCGAAGGCTTGGTGGATCGAGATTGATGAAGACCTTTACGATGACGAACTCC
>NZ_JALJRL010000037.1:0-20669 GCF_024519675.1 Mesorhizobium sp. Mes31
AGATCAAATGTACCTTCGTCCCGCAGGATTGGGACGGGATCATCCCGGCACTGCTCGTCGGCAAGTTCGACGTAATCATGTCTGGCATGGCGATCACGGAAAAACGCAAGCAGAAGATTGCGTTCTCAGTTCCCTACGCCACCGGCTTCAACCAGTTCGTTGTGCGCAAGGACCTGGGTCTCGATCCTGGCGACATCAAGGAGAAGGTCAACCTCTCGAGCATCGGGGACAAGGAAAAGGCGACCATCGAACGCCTCAGATCGACACTCGCCGGCAGGGCGATCGGGGCCCTGCGCTCATCGAATTCGGAAGCCGTCGTGAAGGAACTCCTGGGCGATGTCGTGACCGTCCGCAGTTATGACAGCCAGGACAACATGAAGCTCGATCTTGCCGCGGGTCGCATCGACGGCGGTCTGGCCGACTATTTCACCTGGCGGGATTTTCTGGAGACGCCTTCCGGCTCGGATGCGGTGTTTTTCGGCCCCGAACTGAAGGGTGGGCTCTGGGGGCCGGGCGTCGGCGCCGGTATGCGCAAGGACGATGCCGAACTTCTCGCCAAGTTCAACGGGGCCATCGACGCGGCCACCAAGGATGGAACGATCAAGGCGCTGAGCCTGAAATGGTTCAAGAGCGATATCTCACCGGCCCTCCCGCAATAGGCGGCACCGACTTCGACATTGACGTGGCGCTGGCCGGAACGCCGGCGCCCTCCCCTCCTTCAAGGCGAGCTTCATGAAAGACCAGTTCTGCGCGGTCGTTACCGGCCAATCCCTGATCAAGCACGACATCCGTGACGTCAAAGACGAACGCTTCATCGCGGTTATAGACTTCCTGCGCCAAGGCGACGTCGTCTTCACCAACTTCGAGTCGACGATCCTCGGCAAGCACGGCGGGTGGCCGACCAAGGGCAAATACTTCGGCTATTCCACGGCTGAAGTGCTCAACGCATTGCAGGCCATCGGTTTCAACGCGCTTGCGCTCGCAAACAACCACGCCTTCGATCTCGGAGCTGGCGGCATCCTCTCGACGCTGGAGGAAGTGGAAGCGCGCGGTTTCCTGCATGCCGGCATCGGAGCCGATGAGACTGACGCCAGGAAACCGGGCCGCCGCCGGCTGGGCGCGCGCGAGGTCGCGCTTCTTGCGATGGATGCAGGCCCCGGCCCGACCAATATGTATGCCGAAGACCGCACGGCCTTCCGGCCGCCTCGGCCCGGCGTCAATCGCCTGAACACCGTTCGCAAGATGGGGGTGCCAGACGGACATTTCCGCAGACTGGCAAGGCTGGGCGCTCATTTGCAAAGTTCGCCTTTTGAACTGGCCAACTATGCGCAACCGGAGGACCCGGTAGAGGTGTCGGCTGACAAGGAGATCAATTTCTACGGGACCGTGTTCACGCAAGCAGCCCATTTCGGCCGTCTGATCGAAGTCGATCAGCGGAGCGCGACTGTCCATCTGTCCGCCATCCGGCACGCGGCGGCACAAGGCGATTTCGTCATTGCCTATCTGCACCACCATCATTGGGAACCAGGTTGGCAGGACGTACCGCGCTGGGTGCAGACCTTTGCCCGGATGTGCATCGACGCCGGCGCGAACCTCTTCGTCAGCCACGGCGCTCCGGTGCTGCAGGCCGTGGAAATCTACAATGGCTCGCCGATCTTCTACGGCCTCGGAAATTTCCTCTTCCACGTCCATCCCGACGAAAACGAATGGGATCCACCGGAAGTCTGGCAAAGCATCGTGGCCGCCTGCCGCTATGATGCGGGCGGAAACCTCGCAGAAATAGATCTCCTCCCCGTCGTGATCGGCGCGGAAGCTCAGTCTCTCGGATCGGCAACGGGCCGATTGGTACCCGTCGCCGTCACTGGAAGCGCGGCGCGAGACATCCTCGAGGGATTCGCGACCCGCTCGCGGGCGTTCGGCGTCGAAATCGAAGTGTCCTCGGCTTGCGGTCGCATCGCCGTGCCCGCTGCCCGAAAATACGGCTGACGGGCCTGACTGGCCGTCAGGCGGTCTTGAATTCGGCCGGCGCGGGTTCGCCGGCCGTCTCGATATTCGCCTTTGTGTCTAGGACCAGTTCTTCTCCTAACGCTGCGATCAGGGACGAGACGCGACCGCGCACACGGGGCGGAAGAGTCACTAGCCCCTCAATCAAGCGCCGACCCTCCGCGCTGGCAATGAAATCCAGGCGCTCATCGACCGGCAGGGGCCGTGCCTCGACGCGGGTCTTATCGTTTCCCGGCAGGCCTTCGAAGAAGCGACTGACGGGAACGCCCAGCGACGTAGCGATCTCGTAGAGCATCGACGCGCTCACGCGATTCCGCGCGTTCTCGTATTTCTGAAGCTGCTGGAAACTGATGCCTATCAACCGGGCAAGCTGGGCTTGCGATACGTCGGACTGGACGCGAACGGTCGCTATCTGCCTGCCGACATGCTGATCGGCGGGATGAGGGTCACTCTCGATCTTTAGCTTCGGCCCCGTCCGAAGGACGACGGTTCGTTGCGGTTTCAACAAGGCCTTTCGATCCTCCACGAATCAGCCGGAAAGAGAGTCTGTCGCTACGCGCCGAGTTCTTCGCGTCGATGTTATCTGCAGTCGAATCGCCATTTAATATACCTTATAGGGTGCAAAATGACCCTATATGTGGCAAACAAAATCGGCCTGCCGATTGTGGACTCATGGTCAGTCCACGACAGATTCGAGCCGCACGGGCTTTGCTTGGTTGGTCGCAGCAGGAGCTTGCTGACAAGGCAATTGTATCGCTGAATGCGCTGGCCCGGCTGGAAAACGGCAAGGTGGATTCCCGGATCAGTACTCTGCAGGCCATCGAGGCGGCTCTGATAAAAGCGGGTGTCGAATTCTTGTCCGCTGGCCAAAAGGGTGAAGGTGTACGGCTCTTAGATCCTCAGGTTTGAATGTCCCGTGACGGAAAGGCAGTTCTCGCAATTGCAATTGCCACCAGTACCCTCCTGGGTGACGAGAGGCGAAGTCGTGGTATTGTCGGAATCAGCCATGATCCGAGTTTCCCGAACCTTGGTTGTGGTAAGACTGGGATGACTGCTGACGCACGTCCCCCACCTAGTCTTTATGTGCGCCCTGCCGCTGTGCTTCGGCCCAGAAGGCTTGGTGATCGATTTCATATCAGATGAGCTATAAGAGATCAACTTGAAATTAGATGATATGAAAGAAATTACCGGCGGCCAGATCAGAGCGGCGCGAGCGTCGATACGTTGGAGCGCTGAAGATTTGGCCGATGCAGCTAGCGTGGGAGTGGCGACGGTCAGGCGCGCAGAAGCTGCGGATGGCGTTCCTCCGATCACCATAGCAAATCGAAACGCGATCCGTACTGCCCTTGAAAAGGCGGGCATCGAGTTCATTCCGGAAAACGGCGGTGCCGCTGGCCTGCGCTTGGCGAGACGGCAATAGCGACCGCGGAACACAGCTTCGAGCGATCGTCAATCTGACACCGACCTCCAGCCGCCCTGCGCCGAGTCCGACCATACATACGTATAGGTTACAGTGAACGACCGAAAGTGGCCGAGAGCTGTCTGTCTGCTATTGAGAACAACACTCTAAAATTTGCCATTCTGAGCGCAGAATTCCAACGGCTAATGAGGTCACCGGGCCGCACGGCCCTGTGGCCTCGGCAGGCTAGTAGCGGCCTTACAAGTTGCTCTACGCTGGGTTGTCAATATGAGCAGAACGGACAAACTCATACCAAAGGAAATAATTTGGTTAAGCGCATACTCCTACGGCTGCCTTCCACTTCGGCCTCGGAGCACTTCACACTGACGTGCCTGAGGTTTGGCGTACATATCCAAGAATTACCACCCCCGGATTTGCGGGCGATAGTGCCCCGCCCCCTGGTCGGTGGAAGGCTTGTCATCCCTCAACCCGCCGGCGTTTCAAGGCCGAACGGACCTGCGCGTCAGGACAGGCGACTAAGTGGTTAGCGTAGGTAGATCGATCCAGCGTGAAACCGTGCTGGTCTCAGGCCTACTGGCCTACCGAATGCATCGCGCCGCGGCCGCGTGCGCAAACGCTATTGGTCGCGAGGTCCTGATGCTGCCCCAGCTTGCCGCCCGGCTGTGCGGCGGCTTCGTCGAAATGGCGCCACCCGAAGTGCTCTTCCCCCTGATCAGGGCGGCGCTGGTCGAGGGGGGCTTCAGCAAGTTCAACGACATTGCCGGCTTGCCCGGCATGCCGCGAGCGGTAATGCAGGCATTGGGCAAGATCTGGAATGCCGATCTAGAGCTCAAATCCCTCGCCGAACGCGGCGAGCAGATGGCTGACCTCAAGCGTATCGAGGCCCAAATCCGTGGCCAACTCCCCGCAGCTTGGCTGCTGCCTTCCGACCTGCGTGACCGAGCCGCCGCGCGTGCCGACAAGGCACCGAAGCTGTTTGGCCCGATTGTGCTTGACGGCATTGTCGATATCGAGCCGCTATGGCGTCCGCTGATCAATGCCATGGTGCCGCATGTCGAGTGGCGCACATCGGGAAAGGTAGACCGCAAATGGTTTGCCGGGCACTTGGTCGAGCAGCCCTTAGAGACCTCCGAATTCCGTCGGGTGGAGGCCGTGGCAGATCACCGCAGCGAGGTGATCGAAGCGCTGCGCTGGGCGCGAGAGCTCATGAGTAGCGGCACGGTCGTCGCTTCCGACATTGCTATCGCCAGCACTTCTCCGAGCGACTACGACGAGCACATGCTGGTGCTCCGCCGGGAGGCTTCGCTGCCGATCAACTTCGTCGGCGGCATTCCGGCCCTGTCAACCGCCGCCGGCCAGACGTGCGCTGCGCTCGCCGACATTCTTTTGCGCGGTCTGAGCCAGGATCGGGTCCGCCGGTTGCTGCTCGGGCTGCCCAAGTCCGGCGCCTTGACACTCCTACCGGCCGACTGGTCACGGGGCATCCGGCCGGCCGCGTCGCTGAACAGTGTGGTGCAGTGGGAAACGACGCTCTCCAAAGCCAGGGACCGCCGCGCTGACAGCGACCTGGCCGAGCATGTCTTACTGCCGATCCTGCGCCGGCTCGATAAGGGGATTGGCGAAGCGCTCGAACTCGGCGAGCTGCTGCTTGGTGCCGACGCAAAAGACATCTGGAAGGACGCGCTGCGAGCGTCGCCGGCCGAGGCGCTGGCCATGTCGCTGCAACATCTGCGGGTCGCCGACGAGAACGACGCCGCCAATTCGGTCGTATGGTGTTCAGCGGATCAACTCGCTGCCAGCCCTCGTCCCGCCACCCGACTGATCGGGCTGTCGGTCAGGTCGTGGCCCCGAACCGGCGGCGACGATCCCCTGGTGCCGCATCATGTGGTGCCACGGCGCGAGTTGCAGGCGCGGTCAGTCACCGAGATCGATCGCACGAGCTTCGACATCATTACTGGCCATGCCCGTCACCTGGCTTTATCGCGCAGCCGCCGCTCAGTGCGCGGTGGGCTGCAGGCCGCAAGTCCGCTATGGCCCAAGGAGGACGAGGTCGAACTGGCGCGCATGCGCGTGCCGGTGCATTGCTTCTCGGAAGCCGACCGGCTGCTTTCGCGCCCGACCGACGCGATGGCTGATCCCAAGGTTTCGCGGAGCCGCGCCCGTTGGCGGGCGGCGCTGAATAGTGAACTAAACCCGTTCGATGGGTTGATCCCCCCGAACCATCCGGTCATCCTGAGGACGCTCGAGCAGCCACTGTCCTCGATCGCGCTTCGGCTGCTTTTGCGGGATCCTCAGGCTTTCATGTGGCACCGCGGGTTTGATTGGCGGCCGAGGGAATTCGCGCACCGGCCGCTGGTCTTGAACGCGGCAAGCTTCGGCGAGCTGGTGCACGAGCTCATCGCCGCCAGCGTTCGTCAACTCGACCGACTGGGTGGGGTTCAGAAGACGTCGACCGACGAGCGCGAGCAGGTTGTCAGGGACGCTGCCGCCGGTATAGAGGCGGCATGGCCGCTCGAGCGAGCTGTGCCGCCGGCGACGCTGTGGGCCACCACAATCGGCAAGGCCGTCGATCTAACTCTTCATGCGCTCAGGATCGACGAGGACTTGCCGCATTCGCTCAACACATGGACAGAGCTCAACTTCGGCGGCGCTACGAATCCTGCCGGCGCACCATGGCCCGAGGAGCTTGATGTTATCCTCGACGGCACCGGCGTCCGGGTCATCGGCCGCATAGACCGGCTGGATTTGGCGAAATCGGGAAGCGTAGCGCGGATCACCGACTATAAGACGTCAAAGCCCGAGCTATCTCCCGACGACCTGGTGATGGACGGGGGCCGGGAGCTCCAGCGGGTGCTTTATGCCATCGCCATACGGACACTCGCCCGGCCCAGCCGTGTCGTTGCCCGATTGCTGTTTCTCGGTACTCTCACCACGACGAGACCGCTCGAGAACGACCGCCTCGATAAGGCCATCACGGATTTGTCCGCTTTCGTGAACGCCGCGACCACTGCGCTCAAGAGCGGGTTCGCCATCGCGGGCCCCGACGCCTTCGAAAAGTACTCCGCCTATCGCCTGGCGAGGCCGGCTGACCTCCAGGGTTACCTTGCTGACAAGGGCGACGCCCTCTCTGTCGCCAATGCGCCGCTCGAGGACTGGCGCTCATGTCCTTGATCGTCCCGGACCAGGATGCGCGCGAGCGCTGCGTCACCGACTTTTCGACCAACCTTGTGGTCGAAGCTGCGGCGGGGACCGGCAAGACGACGCTCATGTCGTGCCGGGTGGCGATGCTGTTGGCCGAGGGGCGTCACCCCGGCACCATTGCCGCCATCAGTTTTACCGAGGCATCGGCTTCAGAGCTGGGCAAGCGCATCCACTCGGTGGTCGATGAGCTATTATCGGGCAGCGTGCCACTCGAACTCAAGGCCACCTTGCCGAACGGTCTCAGCCCCGAGCAGGAGAACGCGCTCGAAGTGGCAGTGGCCTATATCGACGAGCTGACGGTGACGACTATCCATTCATTCTGCCAGCAGATCATCGTCGACAATGCGGTCGAGGCCAAGCTCGACCCCGGCATCAAAATCGCCGACGAAATGGCGGCGGACGCGATGTTCGATCAGGCGTTCTCGGACTGGTTCATTAAAGCCCTATCGAGTGGCAAAACGCTCGATCGGGCCGTCGTTGTCCTAGCCGAGGACGATCCGCTCGAAGTCGAGCGCGAGCTAAGGGACCTGGCCAATGTCCGCCGGCAGCATCGTCGAGCGCTGCCGCCGCGTCCCGATTTTTTGGCGCGGCCGGACATCGAGCTGGTCGACGCGATCGATGCCTATGCGCGCTGGGTTGCCGACCATCCGTTCGACAAGAAGACCAATGACTACGTGGCCGGTTTCGACCAGCTGCGCAGCTATTATGATGGTGCGTTCGCCCGCGAGGTGGATTTCGACACGCTATGGCGGCTGACCAAGCCCCCGCGGGTGGGCGCGATGAAGTGGAAGAGTTTCGAGTTCAAGGCTTTCCAGCGTCTCGGACCGTTCAAGAAGGCGCATGGAGAAGAACAGGGCGCCCGGCTGCATGATAAGGTGCTCGCGCTCTATCAAGCGGTTGGCGAAAAGCTGCTGGCGCTCCTCGCCCATGCCGGCAGCCGCATGATCTGGCAGCTGTCGGGCTCGATGCAGGCCGCGATCGACGCCTATGACGAAATGAAGCAGCGCGCTGCCGTCATGGATTTCGACGATTTGCTTGCACATGCCCGCGACTTGGTGATTGGCAACAAGCAGGTTCGGGACAATGTCGCGACGCGGTTCCCGATCATCCTCGTCGACGAGTGCCAGGACAGCGATATCCTCCAGATCGAGATCTTGTTCGCCATCGCCGCCGACGGGCCGGTCAGCGACTGGCGGCAGGCCCGGCTGCGGCCCGGCGCATTGTTTTTTGTCGGCGATCCTAAGCAGAGCATCTATCGCTTCCGGAATGCCGACATCGTCGCCTATCGTGCGGCGCGCGACCTCATCATCAGCCAGCCCAATGGCGCGCTCGTCGAGATCACGGCGAACTTCCGATCGCGCAGTTCGATCATCGATTTCGTGAACCTGAACTTTGCCGAGGTGTTCGATGGCGGCAGCCAGCCGGCCTATGTTGCCCTTCATCCGACGATCGAGCACCAGCCGGCTGCCATGCCGCATGTCGTCCGGCTCTCGATCGGAACCGAGGACGAAGGGCCAGGCGAGGTGCGTAGACTCGAGGCGCTCGCCGTCGGGGAGATTTGCGACCAGCTGATCGGCCGGCTGCCGGTGCGCCAGAAGGATGGAAGCGTGCGGCCGGCGCGAGCTGGCGACATCGCGCTGATGGCGGCGAGCCATACCGAGCTCTGGCGCTACGAGCAGGAACTCGAGCGGCGCCGGATCCCGGTTGCCTCGCAGGCCGGCAAGGCACTGATGCGGCGGCCCGAAACACTCGATGTGCTGACGCTGCTGCGGGCCTTGTCCGATGCCACCGACAAGCTCGCTTTCGGCGCCCTGCTGCGCGGGCCGATCATCGGCCTGAGCGATGCTGAGCTTCTCGATATCATCAAAGAGCTCGGGGAGTGGAAGGATGGACGGCCCCCCGATCTGAGTTTGCTGATTGATGTAAGTGTCCTTTCGAATGCCTATGCGAAGTCGGCGATCCAAACGCTGCAGCGGCTGCGACGGCGTTCGTTCGTCATTCCACCGGCGCAACTGCTGTCCGAGGCGATCGAAGCGTTGTTAATGCGACCGATCCTCGCGGCGCGCCATGTCAGCCGCAATGCCCGCGCGATCACCAATCTCGATGCGCTGGTCGAGATGGCCCGCCGCTACTCGGTATTCGGCTTGTCGAGCTTCGTGGAGGAGTTGCAGCAGCAATGGGAGCGCGGCGCCATCGTACAGGAAGGGCGAAGCGACAGCGTCGAAGAAGCCGTGCAGATCGTCACGATGCACAATTCGAAAGGGTTGGAGTGGCCGATCGTCATTCCGATTGGCACGGCGACGAATTTCCGTCCGTCCTCGCAATTTGTTCACCAGCCCAGTGACAACACGCTGCATTGGGTGGTGGGCGGCGTGGCTCCGGCATCCCTCGACGCGGCCCGCAAGGAAGAGGCGCGCCAGCAGGCTCTTGAGCGTCAGCGGATGTGGTACGTCGTCTGCACCCGGGCGCGGGATCTGCTAATCGTGCCTAACCTGCCGACGTCGCGGGCCGCGTCGTGGTACCGAGCCGTGCGGCTTGACAAGCTCGAATTGCCTGAAGTCAAACTTGATCTATTGCCGGAGAGGGTTCTCGAAGATCGCGCAGGAGAGGACAATCTGCAGACCGCGGAGAAGTTTGCCGAGGAGGCCGCGATCGTCGTCGCGAGCGCCCCAGAGCTTCGGTGGCGCCAGCCGAGCCTTCATGATGCCGATCGCACTCCTCCTGACATCGATCTGCCGCCATCGAGCGAGCTGACCGATCCGGCGCCGATAGGCGGCGCCGGCCCACTGCGCGGCACGCTGCTCCATAAGCTAATGGAAGAGGTGATTGCAGGCGAGCTAGAGGTGAGCCTCGAAGCGCTGACCCATCGTGCCGATGAGCTGCTGACCGAGCTGCGCGCCCAATTGCCAGACAGCGAAGTCGAGTTTCCTAACGCCAATCAGGCCGCCAAGTCTATCCGGGACACGGTGGCTATCGGGGACGTCGCTGCAATGTTGCCGTTTCTCGTGGCAGAGGTCCCAGTGTGGCACTCGGATGGAGCCACCCTCCTGGCGGGTCGCGTAGACGCACTGATCGTACGCGACGGCAAAGTGCTTGGCCTTCTCGACTGGAAGTCGGATACAGCGCCGTCGCCCGAGATTAGGTCTCGCTATGTGACTCAGGTCAGCGACTATCTGGAAATTACTAGCGCGATCGCCGGCGCGGTGGTGTTCATGACGACCGGTGAACTGATTTGGATAGGGGCTCGAGACCAACTTCTTACGCAGCTCAAGTAGGCGCTAGCCCGCGTTGTTCTGCCTGCGTGTGGGATGTCTGCTTTCAGAATCCGCACGACCGTACCTAAATGGCCAGAAGGAGGCGCAAAGCGGTCATGCGTAGCTTCAGCTGCGGCATGGGGACATCACACAAAACCATAGCTTTTAAGGAGATGGTGTATCCAGAAAGGGCTCATTTCAAAAACCTGCCGGGACACCAACGCGCGATCGGGATGTATTTGGATCGGTTGGTCGGCCGTCACATCATAGTAATTTCGGGAAACCTCCCCTGGCCACGTAAAGCTCGGTTCAAATGGCACTGCCGCATGCGGATTAAAATAAACGTGCAGCCATCTAGATGGCTCTCGCGATGAAACGAGGAATGCTGGATGTGCACGTCGGAGCCTATGATATCGCCACCGAAATCCCATCTTTGCGTCACGAGGTAGTTCAGTTTGTCGATCTGAAATCGATGAGTCCCGAGCTGCCACAGTGGTGACCCAAGCTGCACCCTTTCTTTCTCTATCACTCTGTAGCGGGTTGCCCTGACAAGCCTCTCAATCCTGCTTTCAGCGACGGCCTTGCCGAAAGTCCCGACTGTGGAGAAGATGACTGCGCTGATCTCCGTAAAGGAATCGTTCGTGAAAATCCCCATTTCTACAGGCGCGCCGGAAGCTGTCGCAAGCGACCTTATCCTGTCTTGCCTAAGCTCGGTTCCTTTAAGCTCCGGGGCACCGACGCCGAAGAGAACCAGGTTGATCAGCTCATTGTTCTGCATGAGGGATTGACTACTATCGAAGGGGGCAATGGCAATGACGAACGGTCGGCCCTGCACATGGCCCAGCGAAGAATAGGGATGCTTTTTGCCCTTGCTGCCTCGAAATATTTCCAACTTGTCCCTGATTTTCCCAACTAGCTTTAGCGCACCGCGATCCTTGAAATCTTGGTAGCTGGAAGGCTGCCATTCTTTGTCGCCCGCAGGCTGGTCCGATATCACCGCTTCGATGTTGAATTGATAATTCCCAGGCGCCGTCACGAAGAAATCTGGCGAGGATTTGGAATAGTCCACGCTACAGCCGAGGTCAGTCAAAGCTTTGTTGAGATAGATCTCCCACATCGATGAATTGAAGGTCGATTGAAATTCCTTGGCGAATTTTTCCACCTCGCCGTTCCGGCCAAGCAGGCCCGCTGCCCAACTTTGAATTACCGGCATCACCTTGGAATAGCTTGGATTGGATCGAATTTCGCGAAAGCTCTTGTGGAGTTTGCTGTCTGGCAGTCGCGGCTCAAATAAGTCTAGCATTCTTGAATCGTCCCTAGCCCGTCTTATGCACGACGATGGGCTTTTGAGGCTGGCGGATGTAGTTTAAGCGATTGATTTGGCGTAGGATTCGGTTGCTTAGGCCAACCCTTCCACCGCATCTCGCGAGCCACACCCGCCATGACCGAGAATACGTTGCTGCCGCTGTCTTTTCCAGCCGTCGGACGCAAGAAGATCACAGCTGCGTTTGACGGCGGGCGCATCACCTCGGATGGCGGCGTCATGCTTCTGGCCGCAGCCGAGCGTCGCCTGCAACTGGCCGACAGGCTGGCCGCGGTGATCCACGATCGGCGCGATCCAGAGCGGGTGACGCACGCCATGGCCGACATTCTGCGCGCCCGCATCTTTGCGATCGCGTGCGGCTACGAGGACGCCAATGATCTCGACCGACTGCGTACCGACCCGGCCTTCAAGCTCGCCTGCGGGCGGCTGCCCGACAGCGGGATTGATCTGTGCTCGCAGCCGACCTGCTCGCGGCTGGAGAACCTGCCTGACCTGCGCACCGTCATCCGGCTCAGCTGGGTGCTGGTCGATCTCTGGCTGTCGAGCTATGCCGCGCCGCCCGCAAGCGTCACGCTCGACATCGACGACACGGTGGATGTCGTTCACGGCCATCAGCAGCTCTCGCTCTTCAACGCCCACTACGACGAGCGTTGCTTCCTGCCGATCCACATCTACGACGCCGCGACAGGACGCCCGGTCGCCATGATCCTGCGTCCTGGCAAGACCCCGGCGGGCAAGGAGATCCGCGGCCATCTGCGCCGTCTCGTGCGCCGCATCCGCGCCCGCTGGCCGACCACCCGCATCCTGATCCGTGGCGACAGCCATTACGGCCGGGCGCAAGTCATGGCCTGGTGCGAGAACAATGCGATCGACTACCTCTTCGGCCTACCCGGCAACAAGGTTCTGCAGCGGCTCGTCGACGAGAGCGCCGACGACATCCGCACCCGCCGCGCGCTCGAGCGCAAGCCTGTGCTGCGCGGCTATGCCGAGACCCGCTACAAGGCGAAGTCCTGGAAGGCCGAACGCCGCACCTGCGCTCGCATCGAGGCAACCACCCTCGGCCTCGACATCCGCTTCGTCGTTACCAATCTCGACAAAGGCTCCGCCGAGCACATCTACGACGTTCTCTACTGCGCCCGCGGCCAGGCCGAAAACCTGATCAAGATGCACAAGAGCCAGCTCGCCTCCGACCGCACCTCCTGCCGCTCACCGATTGCCAACCAGGTCCGTCTTGTCCTGCACACCGCCGCATACTGGTTGATGCTCACCCTGCGCGAGGCGGTGCCCACGACCCATCATCTGCGCAACGCCGAGTTCGCTACGCTGCGGCTCAGGCTGCTCAAGCTCGGTGCCCGCGTCATCGAAACCGTCTCGCGCATCCGCCTGGCCTTCGCCGCCGCCTGTCCCGAGGCAAGTCTGTTCCGGGCGCTCGCCAGCAATCTGCTACCGGCAGGACCATGACCGCCGGGGCAGCAGGCCCCGCCGAAACCACACAGCCTCCACCCTCCAGCGCGTTCACAAGTCCAGACACAGCCGCGGTGAAAAAGACGCCGAGCCGCCACCTGTCCGCCGCTCAGCGGCAAACAAACCCAGATCCGTCATGAATAAGGCGGGCTAGCCCCGTGGATTCTTGAAGCTGCATTTTGATTGCCCCGCCACGTGGAATCAAATGAGGCCTCAAGAGTTCCGGTTGCAGGGAGCATTATCCTGAAACAGCGGATAGACTGATATCGCAAGCGACGAGGCATACAACCGTGGTGCCGCACGCTCACAGACTCTGGCCAGCGCATCACTAGGCTTTGCGACCCTAAAGCAGCAGCGACACATAATTCGATTCGAAAATCCGTTGCTCGCTCTCGATGGCCAGACGCAAATGGCAGTAAAGCGCCCAATATTTGCGCCAGACCACGTCGGTTGCTGGCATGTATTCGATCGTCAAACCGATCTCGGTAGCGGCTTCCCAGCCGATCATCTGAGCATGCGACTGATATTTGGCGACGTCCATCAATTCGGTGGTGATTTTCGAGAAATTCTTGCCCCGCCGTTTGAGCAGATTCTCGGCGAACGACCGCGCCCGGTCCCTGACCGACTGGAACTTGCGCACGATCGTGGGGTCGAATTTTTCGAAGGTGATCCGATCCGTAAGATCGCCAGGTGCTTCGCGAAGCGCCTTTTTTGCCGCGTCATAGGCGTTCAGATAGGTCAAAACGGAATAGACTACGTCGGAGCCGTTGCCGTCCTTGGATGAGACCTGAGGATCGATCGGTCCGAGTTCCGACGAGTCGCTCATGACGATCGTGTTGGCGCCGAGCGCCATCAATGTTCCGGCGCTCTTGGCAAAATCCGGGACGATCACCCTTAGTTGCCCTTCCTCGCCGGCCGCGCTCCTGACCAGCGTGATTAGCTTTTCGGCTGCATCAATGTCGCCGCCGGGCGTATGCAGCAGCAGATCGATGGGGTCGCCTGGATTGATGTTGTGAAGCATGTCGACGAAGCCAAGCGTATCGATGCGGTCGACAGCCGCCTTGTTGCCGGCCACGTAGCAGATCAATTTGGGCTGATCCCTTTCGATGTCGCGGATGAGCGTTTGCCGTTGATAGCGCGCCGCATTCATCGCTGTGTACATGGGTGTCTTTTCAATCGCACGCGGCGGCTGCGGCGTAATTGGTTGCGGCTCTTCGGCTGCTTCTGCGCTATCGATCATCGGTCGCTATCCTTAGCCCAGGCAATCCTGCCGTTACGAATGAAGTAATGACACCGTCGTTGACTTCCCTTGAAATCCACACTTGGAGAAATGGTTAGTCGAACGACTTGGTTCAACGTCCAGTAGGGCCGCCGACTTGGATCGGCGTTAAGCATGATCCGATGTCCAGTCCGACAAGGGCAATCAAAGACGATCCACTTCATTCGATTGACGTCGCCAATGAGCGCGACACCGTTGCGCGGCAACCTGTCCGGCACCTCGTCGGCCGACTCGGTCGCACCGACCACGCGCCAGCGCCAGATCGGAAGCCATTGCCACCAGGAAATCTTCATGCCGTGCCCCACAACTGGCCTAGGAACGGCTCCTCATCGCCCGCCCCCCACTTACCCTGGGCCACATGGCAATAGTGGCCCTGGCGCGGCAGGGCCTCATTGGTCGAGATCTCGCGCTCGTGAAGCCTCAGCAGCGTCTCGGTCGGCCTCTCAGGCGGACCGTAGCCGATCAGGCGATCGAGCAGTTCGTTAACTGCGGCGGCGGCGACTGCGGTCGTGAAGGCAACGACCGCCGGTTCGACCTGGCCTAAGGCCGGCGCGTAGCCCTCGTCTGCCAATCGCTGCCGCTCCTCGGGCGTGCGCATCTCGGCGGCCGCACGTGCCATATCGACCCGACCACGGCAGACGAGACAAGCCGCGCCGGCCGTTAGCGTCGTTATCCGGCCGTCAATGCCGGTCAACACCCCTGTGCGATCGCTGCTGAGCAAAACGCCCACGTCAATCACCGGGGTCAACAGGAAGGTCGACAGTCGCGACAAGACGAGCCGGCCTGCGTTGTCGTCGGTACAGCCGAAGACGAGATCGCTTGCCCGAAGGGCCTGGGCAACATGCTTGACCGTCACCATGCCCTGAATCGTTGCACAGCGAAGTTCGGGAGCGATCCGCGTCAGATGCGCCGCCAGCACATCCACCTTCGGTTGGCCGACTTCCCGCGGTGTCGAGCCATACACGCGAGTGACGTTGCTCGCCGACAGGGTATCGTTGTCGATCAGTAGGAGATGTCTCACGCCAAGCCTAACAAGCTGTTCAGCGACGGCCGACCCGGTGCCGCCGGCGCCGACAATGGCAACCCGAATATCGCCGAGCACACTTTGAATATCGGGGCCAAAAGCGCGCACATTGCGATCGAAGACCGCGTCCGGCGTCGCGGCTTGGCTCGCGAAACTCGGCAGAAGGCGCCAGCGATCACCGACCATCCACACGCGATCAATCGGCGCCGTCTCACCGTCTTCAGGCGTGACCTCGCCGCTGAAGACAAAGCTCTCGCCACGCGGTGACGCTATCAGCGTCGCGTATATGCCAGAGCCGCTGCGCAGTTGAAAGAGATCACCGATTTCACGGTCAACCTGTCGGTCGTGGGGGCTCGGCAGCGGGACGCCCTCTTCGCCGGGATGGGTGTGAAACCAGATCGGGACCGCACCGTCTTTTTCGGCAGCGCCGAGCGCGCCGACATAGCCTTCGGAGCGGATCAGCATGTGGTGCGAACTCTGCTCGCAATAGGCCGCCTGCGGCACCCAGTGCAGCGATCTCCCAAGAAGACGAACCTCGGCACGAGTGTCGATACGCCGCGCAAGAAGGACCGCTGCGCATTCAAGCGGGTTGCGCGAGGCTGTCGAGATCTCGTCGGCGAGCGAGCCCGGAAGGACCAAAGTGGTGATCATGCGGCGCGCGCCCTCCCGGCAACGTCAAGTTCCTTCCTGACGAGAGTCAGGTAGCTTTCGAGCGAGTCGATGCCGGACCGCCACTGTCCAGCCTGAAAGTGGCGCGACCAACGCTGCCATGTACGGCCGAGATAGGCCTCCTGCGACTGGGTCGCCTCGATCACCTGCCCATCCGTACGGCGCACCGCAGGCTCAAACCACCACATGTCTGGTGCAACATC
The DNA here is from genome assembly GCF_024519675.1 of Mesorhizobium sp. Mes31. NCBI lineage: Bacteria > Pseudomonadati > Pseudomonadota > Alphaproteobacteria > Hyphomicrobiales > Phyllobacteriaceae > Mesorhizobium > Mesorhizobium sp. Mes31. Next base: position 15,843 of record NZ_JALJRL010000037.1, read on the forward strand.
CGGGTACCCGGGCGACAGCCGCAGCAGGAGATCAGCTGCGACGGCCGTGAAACCGGACGGCAGCGGAAAGGATGGGATAATGATAGCGATCATGCCGCCATCGAGCGAAACGCTATGGCCCGGCGCCCGGGCCTGCAGATAGTCCTGGTCGACCGCTGGCAGCATCGTCGCCTTCCCTCACCCACGGCCAGGATTGATCTGCGCCGGCGCCGTGAAAAAGCGCAGACCATTGCGCATCTCGACCTTCGCGTCAGCCTCGATCTTTACGTCGGATCCGCCCGGCACGACCTCGAAGAGATCGCGATCCGGCCCAATGTGGGGCTCCGGCAACTGACGCAACTGCGCTCCCGTCAGAACCGCCTCGGAGACCTTGTAGTTCATGCGATCTATCTTGATCTCGAACGTCTTGGGACGGTCGGGACGCCCGTGCTCGTCATTCTGTATTTCGCTCATCGTCACCTCCATTAAGTGATACCGTGATACCATGATACCATGATGGTTGACAATAGGCTTGTTTTGGTGCAAAACAGCGCCATGAAACAAGCTAAAGCGATGACTGTTCGCCTATCCGAAGAGCAGGCTCAGGCCCTGGAGATGGTCGCCAGCGTTGAAAATCGGCCCGTGTCCGATATTATTCGGGCAGCCATAACCACCCATATTGAGACCCGCAGACGTGACCCAAGCTTCCAGGCCGGGCTCAAGGACCGCATTTCACAAGCGCGTAAGCTGCTCGACCGCTAGTTGGTCGTGTCGCCGTCGATTACAGGTGAAGCATGAAGAAAACCACCAAGGGTCTGACGCCTAGCGCGCCCAGCCATATCCTCGGACAGCGCACATTCGCGGCGATCACAGCCGTCGAAGGCATCAACTTGAGCGCGGCTAGCCGCAAGCGTCTCGCGGACCTGAAGAAGCGTAAGCTTTCGCCTGACGATCAGCGGGCCGAGATCATCCGCGCTTACCAGGACGCCAAGTCACGCGGGTGATGTCGGTCGGTTACGACGCCTTCGACGATCCCTACGCCTACAAAGGCACCACGACGTTAAAGAACAAGCTTGGCTTGCGCGATCCCTCATTGCTCGAGGCGTTTGAGCTTGAAATGACAACGCTGCGGGCTGGCGAGCCGCTCCCGCGCGGTCGTTATGACCCGAGCCACTATCGCCGCGTCCATTATCACCTGTTCCAGGATGTCTACAGTTGGGCTGGCAAGTACCGCACGGTGCGAACTGCGAAGGCTGGCAATCCGTTCTGCTTTCCGGAGTATATCGACGGCGAGATGAAGCGGCTTTTCAATGTGCTTCCGTCGGTGATTGGAGCAGAGACCGCTGAGGCTTTCGTGACCGAGGCGGCCCATTTCCTGGGCGAACTGAATGCGATCCATCCCTTCCGAGAAGGCAATGGCCGTTCGCAACTGTCATTCATGGCGATGCTCGGCGAGCGCGCGGGATATCCCATGGATTTTAGTCGCATCAGAAGAGAAACATTTTTGCCGGCGATGATCACAAGCTACGCGGGCGATCTCACCCGATTGGTCCTGGAGCTTCGTCATCTGCTCCGTTGAGATCTTGGGTGTGCGCCGTTCAATACGTGCGTCTATCGCGTGCGCCTAAAACCGGGCTGAGGCATGTGCGACGAGCGTGCCTGCAGAGCATGAGGAACTGTGGGGAGGTTGGTCACGGAGGCTCTCCGAGCGGGCGGGAACCGCGCCACAGAAATTGCCCGTTTGGTCGGCCGCAACGTGACTGCCCCACAAATCCTCAAGGTCCCCAATTTGGACCGATATCCCGCAACGATCAGGGTGTTGACTGGACACCCGTTCGAGGGAGCGCGGGGTGGGCGTCAGGCGACTTAGGTGGGGCAACAAAGCTGAGGGCCATAGCGACAGCAAAGAAAATGATGCCGTTTCGGATAAGGTCGATCGCGGCAGATGCTTCGTTTGCTCGAATCATATTGAGAACTTCGAAGCTGGCGGCAGCCTCATTTAATGTCTTTCGAGCGCCCTCCCCGCCCGCTTCGACAGCATTCATAAATTTCGCGCCATAACCGAATCGAGGCTTGGGTCGTAGGCCTCTGAATCCAAGAATGGCTCCGTATAGGAAGAACACCATCGACAGGAATAAAAGCGTAAGCACGGCGATCTTGATTTGCGATGCAGCCAAGCCGTCGACAATCGTTTTCGCCACTGCTCCACCCACAGTCAGCGCAATAGACAACGACGCTGTAAGTTTCGATAGTTTGTCATCCAGTTCTTTTGCGCGCGTCCATTCGGAATCAACATACTTCTTAATGTCATCGTCACTGAGCGACCTAATATCGCTGAACGATTCGTGTGAATCGAGTGATTGAAGTCGCTTCGCTATACGACGATTGACCAAAGGTGTCCGAAACGCATCGAACAGATACGACCAAAGGACTCTGATCACGTTTAGACCTCCGAAGCCAGCTCCAGGGCAATGGCCTCCGAGATTCCGCGACCATCACGATCCAACCAGCCCCACTCACCTGTCGGGTTGATTTCTATAAACCAGTATCGCCCTGCGGAGAGAGCCAAATCGATCGCACCATATCTTAGCCCTAGTACACTCATCAGAGCCTGACAACGTCGTTCGAGTTCGGCCGGAAGTTGGTGCTCTTTGTAAATGAGTTCCGCCTTTGACCGTAGACGCCAATCCCCTTCAACTCCACCTTCTTCAGTTTCCACTGTGCTGCACCAAACGCATTCGCCGATCAACGTGACTCGGAGATCCAGCTTCGGTGATAGGAGCGCTTGGCAGGTAACAGGAACCGTGTGGAAGTCCACGTCGACGCAATCAGACCAGTTGGTAAGGATGGTGTATCCGAAATGTTGACTGCTCCCCTCCGATAGTAGAACCGTATCAATGCTCTTGATTGCCAATTTCTGCCCCAAGAGACCAGGAACGTCGGCGGTCTTGTCATTTGTGATCAGCGTTTCAGGCACGTCGAAACCGAGCTTATACGCCTCCCGCAGCTGATACGGCTTTGATTCCGCGCGATACGTCGCGGCAGGATCATTGAACCAACGGGCATTATCAAAAAGCATCAGCCCACGCATTGCTGCAGACCATTGGGAACGATCGAGTTGCTCCTCGGCGGTCAGCGCCCTCCCTGGCGTGTTTCTGAGAAACGTTGGCTGCCGCCACCACACTGATCTAAGTTCAGCCCCTACGTGCCATACATGATCGGCATAACTGCAGGTCAGGCGTGCTCTCAACGGGTCTATTTGAAGTCCAACATCCGGCAATTGTTCTCTGTTCAACCGCAAATATTGAACACCCATTGTCGAAAGATGATAGCAGACGCGATCGGTGGAGAGATCAGCCAAGCTCGATAAGAGCAGTACATCCACCTCAATTGGCAAAGTTATTCCCCTTTTTGATCCTCTCCGGTTTCAAGGTCATTTTTCTTGGTAACGGAGTCATTCCCATCCTGGAAAGCTACTAGTCCATTCCGATTGCGCCAAACCCCAGCCGAAAAATCATAAGTAGCGTCCTTCGGCTGTCCGTCTCCATTTGCTTGGTATTTCTTAGCTTTGGTTTGCAAAAAATGCATCAGGGTTGTCCTTATTTTGGAGAGCAGTTGTGAACGCGGCAGATAATCAAGTACCGTATATGATAAAGAAAAACAGTGAACATGCAAAATCATGGGCCGGTGATTCAGGCTTGCTGATCCCGATCTTTCAATCTGTCCAAGAGGGCGGTGGACAAAGCCGAATCAAGGCATTTCCCACCGAGCCTCCCCACGACCCGTTCTGAAAATACGAGAGCTTTGGCTGTCAGGCGCGTATTCAACCTGCAACAAACTCGGAGCCAGTTGCAGGAGGCGATGTTGCATGCCGGTGACGCGCTTGAAATCCGGTGTCGTGACCGAAACTACCCCGTTGGCCCGGTCTATATTGATCCGACCAGGGATCGCCGGCTGACGAATGCTGGAACAGCGCCCTGCATGGTCCACTGCTGCGCGATCCACTTCAAAATAGGTCCAGACAGTGCCTCGGTCCGGAATTGCTTCTAGATCGCGGCGGTATCGACGGTCGGCCAATGCGCCTGGTCACTAAGCGCTGTGACCTCATTGGAGCCAAGCCATTGATTCATCTCACTGCGCGTTACGAAATTGTTGCGTCTCGCGGATCACCGCCATAGCTGCGACACGCGAAGGATTGACTCTATGGCGAGTGAGGCGCGAAGCCGCCATTCGCAATCCGGCGTACACATGCCAGTTGCTGGAAGCGTATAAGACATTTCAGGAAAAAGCCCATTCCTCATCGGCCGGCGTGACCAACCCCCGCCGCAACCGGCTGTGAAGTTCATGCCACGACGGGTCAGACACGAAGCCTTTCATGCTTCCACATGCTTCGACGAAGGAAATGTCGCCCAAACGATCTATACGATCACTCATCCCGCCGTTCCTGCCATTTAGGAATAGCTCGAGCGGATCATCATCGCACTCAATTACCCGATGTCCCCAAGCCCCCGGCACGTCGTCGGCTGCGAGAGCCTGCCGAAGATCTCCATCCACGCCTGCGGCCTCGAGCGCCCGGCAGACGACATAGCGCATCAGGGGGTAGTAGATCGGCTGATAGCTGCCTCCAAGCGCACGCACGCAGGGCAGGATCGACAAAACCAGAAACATCAGCAGGAGATTCGGGACCAGGCTGCGGTTTGCCAGCCGCTCGAGTATGTCGGGGGCTGTGAAGCACGCCACCTTCATACCGGTCGCCGGATCGATGAGTTCTCCGGCGACCAGACGCAGCGGAAGGCGTTTGCCATTTTCATAGAACCAGAAGAAATCAGTACCCCGAGCGAGCCAGCC
>NZ_JALJRL010000038.1:0-18526 GCF_024519675.1 Mesorhizobium sp. Mes31
GATATCGATCGAGGATGTGTCCGGACGCGAAGCGAGCGAGTGAACAGCGGCCGCAACATCGACGGCATGCTGGCGAAGCACGTCGGCGACTGAACGGTTCTGCGCTGAATCAAACACGCTTTCGCGGTTGCATTTGATCCGCGTCAACGTGCTCGCCGGGCGCGGCTGTAGGTTTCAGCCAATTAACCGATGGAGACGCAAGTGAGACTCCTGATCGCCGCGGTTTTCGCAGGCTTGGCCCTCAATCCGGCCACCGCTCAGGAACTAGGCAACGGCAAGGCGGAATACATGAACTCCTGTGCCGTCTGTCATGGCCCCGAAGGCAAGGGCGATGGCCCCCTGGGCGACGAGTTGTTGAAGCGCCCCGCCGACCTGACGCGCCTCTCCCGGCGAAACGGCGGCGAATTCCCCTACTGGCGGGTTTTTGCCGTGATCGACGGCCGCGCCATGGTGCCGGCACATGGCGAGCGCGACATGCCGGTCTGGGGGCGCCAGTTCCTTCCCGACGATGTGAAGAAATATGGCCCGAACGCCGGGGAAATCGTCACCAGGGAACGGATCCATGAGCTGGCTGGTTATGTCGAGACACTGCAGCAATGAGAGCACATGGCGGAAACGGTCTCCGCAAGACACACGCATTGAGGAGGCGGTCCATGATCGTGGATGACCAGCAAGCCGCCGTCGCGTTTCTGCTTGATCCTGCCTCATACGCCGTGGCCGGGCCAGTCGAGGCGATCGAGACCCATATCTCGCGTATTTTTCTGACTGGCGAACGCGCCTACAAGATGAAGCGGGCAGTGAAGCTCCCCTATGTCGATTTCTCGACGCCGGCACTGAGGCTGGCAGCTTGCGAGAAAGAGGTGGAACTCAACACGAGGACCGCACCCGGCCTCTATCTGGGGGTGCGTCGCATCACACGCGAGGCCGATGGCAAACTGGCCTTTGATGGCACCGGCCAGATGGCCGACGCTGCGATCGAGATGGTCCGCTTCGATCAGTCGAGGCTTCTCGATCGGATGGCAACCGCCGCAGAATTGACGCCGGCACTGATGACCGCTGTCGCACGCATGATCGTGGGATATCACCGTGCCGCGCCGACAGTCCAAGATGGCAGCGGGTCGTCCAACATCGCGGGTGTGCTCGACATCAACGAGGCTGGCTTTGCCACCAGCCATGTCTTCTCAAAGGCAGAGGTCAAGACCTTGGCCGAGGCCTTCCGCACCGCCCTCGCCCGGCATTCCGGATTGCTCGACCGACGCCAAGCCGCGGGCAAGATCCGTCGGTGCCATGGTGATCTGCACCTGCGCAACATCTGCCTTTTCGACGGCGAGCCGCGCCTCTTCGATTGCATCGAATTCAACGACCAGATCGCCAGCATCGACGTTCTGTACGATCTTTCCTTTCTGCTGATGGATCTTTGGCACCGGGGTTTTCCCCAACTCGCCAATCTCGTGATGAACCGCTATCTCGACGAGGCCGATGACGAGGATGGCTTTGCCCTGCTGCCCTTCTTCATGGCGGTCCGGGCCGCGGTACGCGCGCACGTCACCGCGACGCAGGTCGAGGAAGGCAGTGCCGATTCCCACAAGTTGGTCGCCCAGGCGAGATCCTATTTCGAACTTGCTCGAACATTTCTTCAGCAAACCTCGCCGCGTCTCGTTGCCGTCGGCGGCCTGAGTGGTTCCGGCAAGACGACAGTGGCAGAAGCGCTTGCCGCCCAGGTCGGAGCGCCGCCCGGCGCCCGCATTGTCGAAAGCGACCGCATCCGCAAGGCCATGCATGGGGTGCCCGCGGAGACGAGGCTGCCGGACCGCGCCTATCGGCCGGAGGTCTCGGACCGCGTCTACCACGAAATGGCATGGCGCGCCGCTTTGATCCTTTCCGAGGGCGGTTCGGTGGTCGCCGATGCCGTTTTCGACAGGCCGGCGGATCGGGAGCGGATCGAGAAGGCGGCGCGTGAACGGGGTATCACATTCTCCGGATTCTGGCTGGAAGCGGACCCGCTCGTGCTTTGGCAGCGGGTCAGCGAACGCAAGGGCGGCCCTTCGGACGCCACCATCGACATCCTCTCGCGGCAGTTGCAGCGAAATGCCACGCAGGTTGGCTGGCGCAAGATCAACGCCGATCGAAAGCTCGTCGACATCGTCGCGGAATTGAAAGGGCTTTCCGAGAGCGATACTTCCAAGACCCTGCGCACAGCCTCCTGACTGGCGCTGCAGGCAAGTCACCTCAACGGAGTTCGAGTCTTGCCTCGACGAGGCCGGGCTCGTCCGGGAGATACCCTATCGAGAAGCCGAACTCGCGGCACATTGCCAGCATTTTCGCGTTCTCGCTGAGCACAATGCCTTCGATCCGACCGATCCCATCGGCCTTTGCATAATCGACGATCTGCCTGAGCAATTCCCAACCCAGGCCATGGCCCTGCAAGTCCGTCCGCACCAGCAATGCGTATTCGGCGCTGACGTGGTCAGGATCGCAGGACAGCCGGCTGATGCCCGCCAGTGCGCCAGTGCTCGCCTCCAGAGCGACGAAAGCCATGTTGCGGTCGTAGTCGAGCTGAGTAAGCCGCTTCAACATCTGGTCGGAGAAACTCTTGCGTGGCGACAGGAAACGCAGGCGCAGATCGTCCGGTGAAATCCTGGCGAGGAATTCGGGATAGAGCGCGACGTCGGCCGGTTTGATTGGTCGGATGTGGTAGCGCGTGCCGCCTGCCGAAAAGTCCCTGGTCCAGCCTGTCGGGTAAGGCCTGATGGCAAGCGCCAGGTTCGGCCCTGGCTCCTCCACGCGTTCCGGCTCTATCTCGATGCGAGCATCCAGTGCGATCACGCCGGCGGTGTCGGCGAGCAGCGGATTGATGTCCATTGAAACGAGGCACGGAAAGTCGACGACCATCTGCGACAGACCGTTGAGCGCCGTAACTATCGCCTGCCGATCCGCGGGTTTACGATCGCGGAACCCGGCGAGCAGGCGGCCGATCCGCGTTTGCCCGATCAGGTCACCGGCAAGAACGTCGTCGAGCGGCGGCAGCGCGATCGCGGTATCGTCCATCACCTCAACGGCGACACCCCCCGCCCCAAACAGGAGAACCGGACCGAAAATCGGGTCGCGGCTGACACCAAGGATCAGTTCCTGCGCCTGTTTTCGCACCACCATCGGCTGGACGGCGTAGCCCTCGATATCGGCCTGAGGGTCGTGCTTGCGCAACCGGGCCTCGATTGAGCGCGCGGCCTCCCCGGCGGCGGCGGCGCCCGCAATGCCGAGCACCACCCCGCCAATGTCCGATTTGTGCGAGATCGCCTTTGACAGCAGCTTGACGACGACTTGCTCGGACGTCCTGAGCAGCCGGCCGGCCGCCTCCTCCGCTTCGGCGGGGGATCTGGCGATGATCGTCTCGGGCACTGGAATGCCGTAAGCGGAAATCGCCGCCTTGGCTTCAGGCTCGGTGAGCATTCGCCGATCTTCCCTGGCGACCTGCCTGAATATTGCAAGCACCGCTTCCCGGTCGCTCGTGGCGTCCTCGTCGCGGCTCGACGGCGTGCGCAGCAGGGCCCGTTGGGCGCGCGACCAGTCGCTGAGGTAGGAGACGGCGGTCGCTGCGTCGGCGGGCGTCTCGAAGCTGGCAATGCCGGCATCCTGAAGAACACGCCGCCCTTCTCGCGCCGTGTGTTCGCCAAGCCAGCAGGTCAGGACCGGTTTGCCGCCGATCTTGCCGTCCCGCGCGAGCGTCGTCACGGCGCTTGCCGCGGCGAGCGGCGAGCCGAGCCCTGTCGGGCAGTTCATGACCAGAACGACATCGGTCCCGGCATCGGCCGCGATAGCGTCGACCGCGGCCCGGTAGCGCTCGGGCGGAGCGTCGCCAATGATGTCGACCGGATTGGCGTGGGACCAGGTGGCCGGCAGGACGGCGTCCAGGCGGGCTATCGTTTCCCGCGAGAGCTCTGCCAGTTCCCCGTTGCAGTCGATGAGTTGATCGACGGCGAGCACGCCGGCGCCGCCGCCATTGGTGACAATGCCGACGCGGGCTCTTTCCAGCGGAGCGAAACGGGCGGTCGTTTCAACCGCATCGAACAACTCGGCCAGACCTTTGACGCGCAGGATGCCCGCGCGCAGCAATGCCGCATCGACGACGCGATCGGCGCCGGATAGCGCGCCGGTGTGGGTCGCGGCCGCTTTGGCCGATTGCTCGTGCCGGCCCGACTTGATCGCGGTCACCGGCTTGAGGCGCGCGGCCGCGCGCGCCGCCGACATGAACTTGCGTGGATTGGGAATGGTTTCGAGATACATAACGATGGCGCGGGTGTGCATATCGCCCGCCAGCATGTCGAGACAATCTCCCACGTCGACATCCGCCATGTCGCCGAGAGAGACGATCTGCGAGAAGCCGACATTGTTGTTCCCGGCCCAGTCGATCAACGACGTGGCAATGGCGCCTGATTGCGACAGCAGCGCTATGTTGCCGGGCTTGGCGGCCATATGCGCAAATCCGGCGTTGAGTTTGACGGGCGGGATCATCAGTCCGACCGTGTTCGGCCCGATGATCCGGAAAAGAGTGGGCTTGGCGGCATCAAGCATCGCCTGGCGCAAGCCGTTTTCACGCGTCAGCCCGGCGGTGATGACAACCGCTGCCCGCGTACCCTTTTCAGCAAGGTCGCGCACGATGGCGGGAACTGTCTCGGGCGGCGTGACGATGACACCAAGGTCTGGAACACCGGGAAGGTCGGCCGCCTTGGCATAGCATCGCCGACCGGCGACCTCGGAGTATTTCTGGTTGACCGGCCAGATCTCGCCTGCGAAGCCTCCGTTGACGATGTTGTCGAAGACGACGCGGCCGACGGCGCCATCACGCACCGATGCGCCAAAGACGGCAACCGACCGCGGGGCGAACGCAAATTCAAGATTTCGGATCGTCACTTTGCGTCTCCCGTTCGCGGCGATAGTCGCCAATAGATCTTGCCTGTTCATTGCGTTGGATCAAAGCCTTCTCAGGGGATCGCGATTAACTGTCTCAGGAGTTCGAGGCGGCCGTCGGCGAAGTGCGAGCGGTCTCGATCAACGATTGGAGAGCCGATGAGCTACTATTTCAGCAAGACCGTCGACATGCCGTTCGCCACGGCAGTCAACCATGTGACCAACAAGCTCGCGAACAAGGGGTTTGGCGTCCTGACGTCGATCGACGTGCAGCAGGTGATGAAGGCCAAGCTCGGCGCCGATTTCAAGCCCTACGTGATCCTTGGCGCGTGCAATCCGCATTTTGCCTGGCGTGCGCTTCAGGCCGAGGACAAGATCGGAACCATGCTGCCTTGCAATGTCATCGTCACGGAGATCTCCCCAGGAAAGGTGGAGGTCGCGGCAGTCGATCCTGTCGCCTCGATGGGTGCTATCGACAATCCCGGACTGGCCGGCATCGCGAACGACGTGCGGCGTCTGCTGGAAGAGATGGTCAGCGAACTCTAGCGTTGCAGGAATCATCAAGTTTGAGGGGCATCGCATGAACGAGTCCGCCCTGCGACGAGCATTGCTGGTCATCGCCCTCCTGGGTCTGGCCGTTGGGCTCGGAGTCTGGAGAACCGGACCCGGACCCCTTGATGCTGGCACGATCTGGACGGTGGCGACCCTCCCCGTGGTGGTGGCTCTCGCCATTTCCATTTTGCGCGATTTCTGGATCGGTCGCTTCGGGGTCGATGCGATTGCGCTGGTATCAATGTCCGCCGCGCTGCTACTCGACCAACCGCTGGCCGCGGTGGTGGTCGCCATCATGTATGCTGGCGGCACTGTACTCGAGGATTTCGCGCGCGGCCGCGCGGAGCGGAACCTCAAGGCATTGACCGACCGGTCCCCGCGTTTCGCGAATCGCAAATCGACGTTAGGAACAGAGACCATCTCCGTCGAGGACGTGGCAGTAGGCGACGATCTTCTGGTGCGTGCCGGCGAGTTGTTGCCTGTTGACGGGATCCTTCTCGATGCTTCGGCCTCCCTCGACGAGTCGGCGGTGACCGGCGAGCCGTTGCCGGTACGGCGCAGCGCCGGCGAAACGCTGCGCAGCGGCACCATCAATGCTGGCGAGACCTTCAGCATGCGGGCTTCCGCCCTGGCGGACCAGAGCACTTATGCCGCGATCGTGCGCATGGTTGCGGCGGCGCAGACCGTCAAGGCGCCCTTTATTCGAATGGCCGACCGCTTCGCCCTGTTCCTGTTGCCGGCTACCTTGCTTGTTTCCGGCATCGCATGGTTCATTTCCGGTGATCCGATCCGGGCGCTTGCCGTGCTGGTTGTTGCAACGCCCTGCCCGCTCATTCTCGCCGCCCCCGTTGCCTTCATCGGCGGTGTGTCGCGCGCCGCGCGCGGTGGCATCCTGATGAAAGGCTCGGCCGCGCTGGAGGCCCTTGCGCAGGTTCGGACCGCGATCTTCGACAAGACCGGCACCTTGACCATCGGTGGTGCCGAGCTCATCGAGATCGAAGTGGCACCTGGCCGCGGCACCGATCATCTGCTGCGGCTTCTGGCATCCCTGGAACAGGCCTCGCACCATGTGCTTGCCGACTCGATCATCCGGGCGGCGCGCGGCAGGCAGCTGGTGCTTTCGCATCCACATGATGTCCGCGAGCATCGCGGTGCGGGCCTGAAAGGCCGGGTCGAGAACCTGTCGATCGCTGCGGGATCGCGGGCTTTCGCGCTCGCCGACAAACCTCTGCCCAACTGGGCGAAAAACGGTGAAGACCGATATCGGGACGCGCCGGTGTTGAGGGTTTTTGTTACGCTCGGCAAACACCTTGCCGGCGTTTTCACCTTCGGCGATGCACTGCGTGCAGATGCGCACGACGCGCTTGCCAATCTGCGCTCGGCGGGCATCACGCGCATGGTCATGCTGACAGGGGATGATGGTGCGGCGGCAAAGCGTATTTCTTCCATGCTGGATCTGGATGTCATCGTCGCCGATGCTGTTCCCGCGGACAAAGTCGCGACTGTCGAGGCCGAGAAGGCAACGGCGCCAACAATGATGGTCGGCGACGGCATCAACGATGCACCCGCCCTCGCCGCCGCGACGGTCGGCATAGCCATGGGCGCGCGCGGGGCGACGGCCTCTTCCGAGGCGGCGGATGTCGTTGTTCTCGCCGACCGGCTGAAGCCTGTTGCCGAGGCGGTGCGGATTGCCCAACGCACACGCGCGATCGCCCTGCAAAGCATCGTTGTCGGGCTCGCGCTCTCGGCCGTAGCGATGGTCGCGGCGGCCATGGGGCAGATCACGCCGGTGGCAGGCGCATTGCTTCAGGAAGGGATAGACGTGGCGGTTATTCTCAACGCGCTGCGCACCCTTGGCGATGGGCGTCTCGGGCGCGCATAGTAGGCGACCGCAAATCGGGAAATGGCCATGGCACAGCAGAATCTGGTGGTTTGCAGCAAATGCGGCGGGGTCAATCGCCTGCCGCCGGGCCGCGATGCCGGGGAGGCCAAATGCGGAAAGTGCGGGACCAGATTGTTTTCGGGGCACCCCCAGGACGTCGACGCAGAGATATTCGATCGGCAGATCGCCCGCAGCAGTGTCCCCGTTGTCGTCGACGTCTGGGCACCATGGTGCGGTCCGTGCAAGATGATGGCGCCGGCATATGAGGCGGCGGCGAACGAACTGGAGCCGCTTGTTCGCCTGGTCAAGCTCAATTCCGACAACGAGCAGGCTGTGGCGGCAAGGCTCGGCATTCGCAGCATCCCGACGATGATCCTCTTTCATGGCGGGCGCGAAATCGCGCGCGCATCCGGCGCAATGTCGGCGAGCCAGATCGTCAGGTGGGTTCGCGACCACCTGCCGACGGTCGCCGCCTGAAAGCCGCACCATGGATCCGCTCATCGCCCGGCTCGGACTGGCCCTGGCAATTGGCCTGCTCGTCGGACTGGAGCGCGGCTGGCGTGAGCGGGATGCGCCCGATCGCAGCCGCACGGCCGGCATTCGCACCTTTGGCATATCCGGCCTGCTCGGCGGGATTCTGGCCGCTCTCGCCGAAGCGCTCGACGCGGTATCGGTGCTGGTCGGCGGGTTCATCGCCTTCGCCGTGATCTTCGCCTGGTACAAGGCGCGCGAGGCTGCCCATGACGAGGATTTCAGCGTCACGAGCGTGATCGCCGGCCTCGGTGTTTTCGCGCTTGGCGCGCTTTCCGTCGCAGGGGATTACCGTGCAGCGGCTGCCGGTGGAGCGGCGCTGGCAGCAATTCTTGCCAGTCGCGAAATATTGCATGGCCTGCTGCGGCAACTGACGTGGATCGAACTGCGATCGGCGCTGATCCTGGCAGTGATGACGGCGATCGTGCTGCCCTTGCTGCCGAACCGAACGTTGGATCCCTGGGGCGGCTTCAATCCCTGGGAGGTCTGGTTTCTCACGGTGCTGATGGCCTCGATATCGTTCGCCGGCTATGTCGCTGTCCGCGTGCTCGGCACCAAGCGCGGTCTGCTCGTCAGTTCGCTTGCTGGTGCACTGGTCTCTTCCACCGCCGTAACCGTGGCGCTGGCCCGCAACGCCGCATCGGCAAGCAATCCGCTGCCGCTCGCAGGCGCGGCATCGCTGGCGGCAATGGTCTCGGTGTTGCGCGTCTGCGTCGTGGTTCTGATCATCGAGCCAAGCGTGTTCGCTTCCGTCGGCATGCCGGCGATTGCCGCGGCGCTCGCCTTCGCTGCCTGCGGAACATTGCTTTTGGCTCGCGACAGCGGGAACCGCGAAGGCGGCACGATCGCGCGCAATCCATTCGAACTTGGCCCGTTGCTGCTCTTCGCCTTGCTCTTTGCTGTCGTCGCGACCGCAAGTGCCGCGCTGGCCGTTCAATTCGGCGGGCGCGGCTTGCTGGCGAGTTCGGCATTTGCGGCCATGTTCGATGTCGACGTCTCGGTGCTCGGCGCATTGCGCCTCGTCAAACAGTCGGTCCCCGTCGGAACGGTGGGCCAGGCGGTGCTGGCGGCGCTGGCAGCAAATGCGATTGGCCGCGTGCTGCTCGCAATCTCCGCCGGTCCGATCAGGTTCTGGTTGCCATTGGCCGGCGCAACCCTGATTGCCGCGACCGTGGGCGTCTGCGCCATGCTGTTGACCAGCCTTTGATGGAAGCGGGGTTCTCGAGCCTCCTTTGATGCGGATCAAGGGCCAATGTCCGCCACCGTTCTATGGAACCCATGAAAGGAGTTCTCCATGACCGATTTGAAGGACCTTACCCCGAAATTCCGCAATGTCCGGCTGCTGCTCGCCCGCGAGAAAGGCCACCCGGAAGGCGACCGTGAGGAGGGCTATGACGTGCTTGCTCCGCTGACCGGCGAAGGCCGGATCGATGCCGAGGAATGGAAGTCGCACAAGGCCTCCTGCCGCGTGCGACGGTTTCGCACCGGCGAAGACGATCTGATCGGCCGGCTCCGCCGCAAGCCCGGTGGACAGTGGTATTTCGACTACGCCGAAGGCGATCGTGACGACGAGATCGGCTTTCATCTCGGCGAGGAACGGTTCGTGACCGGTGAGTATGTGTCGATCGAGCGCAACGGCGCCATGCACACCTACCAGGTGGCACGGGTCGAACGGCCTTGACGCCCAGGGGCCAAGCTCCCCGGAAGTGAACCATGCCGCGACGCATCCTCATCGTGGTTGGTCATCCCGACCCGTCCCCGGACCGGCTCTGCCGCGGTCTTGCCAAGGCTTATGGCGAGGGCGCGGAAAAGGCAGGGCACGCCGTCCGCCGGGTCGATCTGGCAACGCTCGATTTTCCCATGCTGCGGACAATACAGGCGTTCGAACACGGTTCGGTTCCCGACGAGTTGAAGGACGCGGCCGAGGCCATCGTCTGGGCCGAGCACATCGTCTTCGTCTTTCCGCTGTGGCTCGGGACCATGCCGGCCATGCTCAAGGCATTTCTGGAACAGGTCATGCGGCCGGGAACGGCCTTTGCCTATCCGGACAAGGGCGGCGGCTTCACCAAGACATTGCTTCGTGGCCGCTCGGCGCGCGTCGTGGTGACGATGGGCATGCCGTCCGTTCTTTACCGGCTATGGTTCCTCGGACATGGTCTCGCCGGCATGCGGCGAAGCATCCTCCATTTTGTCGGCATCAGCCCAGTGCGCGAAACTTTGTTCGGCATGGTCGCTGCCGCCAGCGACGCAACCCGCGCGAAGTGGATCCGGCAAATGCGTGGACTGGGTGAACGGGCCAGATGACGCTCGTTGCCAACGCTCGTTGAATGTCAGTCACGGCACCAGGACGGCGGCGCCGCTCAATCTCCCTTCCCTCAGATCGTCCAACGCCTGATTGGCCTGTTCCAGCGGATAGACCTTGGTATGCGTGCGAACCTGCGCGCGCTTCGCAATGGGAAAGAACTCTTCCGCGTCGCGGCGCGTCAGGTTTGCTACCGACACCAGTTCACGCTCTTCCCAGAGCAATTTGTAAGGCATCGCCGGGATGTCACTCATGTGAATGCCGCCGCAAACCACGCGGCCACCCTTGCGGACAGCACGAAGCGCAATCGGCACCAGGTCACCGACAGGAGCGAAGATGATCGCGGCATCGAGTTGCCTGGGCGGAAGCTCATCCGAACCGCCCGCCCAGGTCGCTCCGAGCGAGCGCGCGAATTCCTGTGCCTCCTTGTCACCCGGCCGGGTGGCGGCGAAAATCTCACGGCCTTGCCAAATCGCGATCTGGGCGACGATATGGGCGGCGGCGCCGAAGCCGTAGATTCCGAGCCGCTTGCCGTCACCGGCTTTCTTCAGGCATCGCCAGCCGATCAGGCCAGCGCAAAGCAACGGCGCTTGCGATACGGGGTCGGCATCCGGGTCCAGATCGAAGGCGAACTGGGCGTCCGCAATGACATGGCTGGCGAAACCGCCATCGCGTGTATAGCCAGTGAAGTCTGGCTGGTCACAGAGATTTTCACTCCCCGCGGCGCAGTAGGGACAATGGCCGCAAGTATGCCCGAGCCAAGGCACGCCAACTCTGCGCCCGACCCTGGAACGGGCGACGCCCTTGCCAACCGAATCGATGATGCCGACGATTTCGTGCCCCGGGATGAGTGGCAGTTTCGGATGAAGCAGATCACCGTCAACCACATGCAGATCGGTCCGACAGACCGCGCATGCCTCGACCTTCAGCCTGATCTCGCCCGCCCCAGGCATGGGATCGGGCCTGTCGAGAGGTTTCAAGGGGGTGCCGACGCTTTCGAGCACCATTGCTCTCATGACGCGCTCCATGTTGCCCGGAAACAAACGAAGTGGATTACGATCCACTCGCTCCGCCATTACCCGATATCAGGCGACGGCGATGCGGTCTTCAACCACGCGAACGCTGGGCACTGCCCAGACAGCCCGCTCCGTCGAGCGGCGTTCTGCCTGGGCGTTGACCTTGCCGCCGTGCTTCGGCCCCACCTGCAAGAACGGCGATCCCGGCAAGCTTTCGAAAACCGCGACATCGCAGGCTCGGGCCAAAGGGCTGCCTGGTTCAGGGCCTATGGATCGACGGTGAACTCGGCCCACATGCCGGCGCCAAAGTGACCTGGCACGTTGCAGATAAGCAGGTATTTTCCAGCCTTCAGTTCGACGGTCAATGTGCCTGATTTGCCGGGATCGAGCTCCGAAACTTCGCCCTTGTCGCCAGCCTTATCTTCGTCGACCCGGTTCTCGGCCTCGACGTAAGGAAGTGGCTTGCCGGGATCGGCAAGGTACATCACGATCATTTCGTGAACGGTGTCCTTGGAGTCATTTTTGACATTGAATGTGACCTCCCCGGCCTTCACCGCACCGGGCAAAACCTTGATGCCCATGGTCGCCTTGGCGAGATCGAGTCCTGGCGCTGCATAGGCTAGACCCATCGGCATCTCCGTACTCGCGCCCTTGTCCCACAGCGAGACCTGGACAATAGCAGCAGCCTGGGCAGCGCCGGCACCGCCGGCCATGAGCATTGCGGCAGCAAGCCCGAGCGCTGCTCTCCTCGATATGGATTTCATGACGGTCCTCCTTCAGGACGGCAGCAGAAGTGCTCCACATCCCGGCAATCATCCTGCTCGAGGCGTCACCCGTCGTCCTTGCGCCAGATCAAACCGACCGGCGAGCCCGACCGGCTGCGCCGATGCAGCTGTCAGCCAGTTGTCAGGTTGAATTGGGTATGCCGCACCAATGACGGTCATATCGCCGTCTGACCGAACCGATCGAAACCCACCCCCAAAGGCGCATCGCCGCGCCCAACCTCCCGAATGGAGCCATCATGTATCGCACACTCGTCCTCGCCGCTCTCGCCGGCATGATCGCAGGACCGGCGCTCGCCGCCGGCGGCACCTGCAGCACCGCCCCGAAATCACAGTTCAAGCCCAAGGCGACGCTCGAGGCGCAATTGACCGGCGAAGGCCTTACCGTGCGCCAGATCAAGGTCGAGAAGGGCTGCTACGAAGTCTATGCCGTCGACAAGGCCGGCAAGAAAGTGAACCTGGCCTACAATGCCGAGACCCTTGAAAAGCTCGACAATGCCGAAGCCGGCGAAAACTGATCGGAGCGTATCGGTAGCCACGGACGCGCAGCCATCGCAGGAGATGGTGCGCGTCTGGGACCGGGTCGTGCGGAGCTTCCACTGGGCGCTGGTGCTCAGCTTCGTCACGGCCTGGCTCACCTCCCATTCCTCGGAGGACATTCATCATTGGGCTGGCTACGCCGCTGCCGGGCTGGTCGCGATGCGGCTCTTGTGGGGCGTTCTTGGCACGCCCTATGCGCGTTTCTCGCAATTCGTCCGTGATCCGGCAACAGTGCTACGCTACCTCCTGGCGTTGCTGAGCGGTCGCGAAGCCCGCTACATCGGCCATAACCCGGCCGGCGGCGCAATGGTGGTCGTGCTGATTGCGGCGATGGGTTCGACCGCGCTGACCGGATGGCTGATGACGACGGACGCCTATTTCGGCGTGTCGTGGGTCGAGGCGGCGCACAGCCTTGCCGCGCACGGCCTGCTTGTGCTGGTCCTTTTCCATATCGGTGGCGTCGCGCTGGCAAGCTTTCGACATCGTGAAAACCTTGTCCGGGCCATGATCACGGGGCGAAAACGCAAAGCCGAGCCGGCGGACATCGCCTGACGATCCGTCAACGCGCCAGCCCCCGATTCGCCTCCCGCCGAACAACGGGCGCATGTCGATCGCCTGTTGTTCGGCAGGATCCGAGAGCCAGCGACGCCACACGGGCGAAGTGGATCGAACAGGTTTGCAGGCCGGGGTCAGCGAGCGGCTTACGCAGCGACCTGGAAATCGGAACAGCAACGCAAACCGTCATTTGCCGCCCGCGGACTGATTTGACCCGCATCAAAGCTCCCGCTGCTTTTTCCTGTTCAATGCCTCCCATCAAGGTCTCGAATTTTGGGAGCGCATCATGAGCACGGCTGGAATCAACATCCCTGTCCCTAGAGCCACTAGCTCGGCATCGACGAAGCTTCGACTTGGTTCCCTCACCGCACTGGTGATCGGCTCTATGGTCGGCTCCGGGGTGTTCAGCCTGCCGCAGAACATGGCCGCCGGCGCCGGGCCCCTTGCCATCCTGATCGGCTGGGCCATCACCGCGGTCGGCATGCTGGCGCTGGTCTTCGTCTATCAATCGCTTGCCACGCGCAAGCCCGAACTCGACGCCGGGCCCTACGCTTACGCCAAGGCCGGCTTCGGTCCTTTCATCGGCTTCAACAGCGCCTGGGGCTACTGGATCAGTGCCTGGGTTGGCAACGTCTCCTACGCCGTGATCGTATTCAGCGCCCTGTCCTATTTCTTTCCGGCCTTCGGTGACGGAAACACTTGGCAGGCAGTGCTCGGCGCATCGATCCTGCTGTGGCTGATCCACATCCTGGTTCTCGCCGGCATCCGGCAGGCGGCGGTCGTGAACCTCATCGTCACGGTGGCAAAGATCGCTCCGATCGTCCTGTTCGTCGGGGTTGTTGCCGTCGCCTTCAAACTGCAGGTCTGGTCGCTTGACTTCACCGGTCTGGGCAACGCCAGTCTCGGCTCGATCACCGCACAGGTGAAGAGCACGATGCTGGTGACCTTGTGGGTGTTCATCGGCATCGAAGGTGCCAGTGTATTTTCCAGCCGGGCCGAGCGCCGCAAGGACATCGCCACGGCGACAGTTCTCGGCTTCTTCACCTGTCTCGCGCTGTACGCCCTGGTGTCGCTGCTGTCGCTCGGCATCCTCAGCCAGCCTGAACTCGCTGCGCTCAAGAACCCGTCCATGGCGGGCGTGCTGGAGGCGGTTGTCGGCCCTTGGGGCGCTATTCTCATCAACATCGCGCTTGTCGTGTCGGTGGTTGGCGCCTTCCTGAGCTGGACACTGCTTGCCGCCGAAATTCCGCATGTCGCCGCCAAGGACGGGACGATGCCGAAATTCTTCGGCCGCGAAAGCGACCGTGGCGTGCCGTCAACCTCGCTCTTGATCACCAACCTGCTTGTCCAGGCATTCCTGGTGATCACACTCTTCGCGCAAAGCACCTACCAGGCGCTGTTCTATATCGCGTCGGCCGCGATCCTGGTGCCCTATATCTTTTCAGGAGCCTACGCTGCCAAGCTCGCGCTGACCGGAGAGAGCTACGAGAGCGGCGAGCAACGCACCGGTCCGCTTTTCGCCGGCCTGCTGGCTACGGTCTACGGGCTGTGGCTCGTCTACGCGGCGGGCCCCGCATACCTGTTCATGTGCGCGATCCTCTATGCGCCAGGCATCCTCTTCTACATCTGGGCGCGCCGAGAAACCAATCAGCGCGTGTTCCACCCTGCCGAAGCGGTACTCGCCGCAGCCCTCGTCGCCGTCGCCATTCTCGCCGTTTACGAGATGTGGACCGGCGCCGTCAGCCCGCTGTGAGGATTGACGCGATGACAAGCCTGGGTGTCCATTCCGAAGTCGGCCGTCTGCGCGAGGTGATGGTCCATCGTCCGGATCTCAGCCTGCGCAGGCTGACGCCGGAGAACTGCAAGGCGCTGCTGTTCGACGACGTGCTGTGGGTCAAGCGGGCCCGCCAGGAGCACGATGTGTTCGTCGATGCGTTGCGCGAACGCGGCGTGCTGGTGCATTCCTTCGGGGAACTGCTGACAGAGACGATGAGCCTGGCCAAGGCCCGCGACTGGCTCCTCGACCGCCGAGTCCATCCCGGCGTCGTCGGGCTGGACATGGTCGACGAGATGCGCGGATGGCTCAATGAGATGCCGTCGGAGCAGCTGGCGGCTTACCTTGTCGGCGGCATTGCCCGGGCGGAGCTTCCTTTCGAGCCCAAGGGCCTGACCGGAAGGACACTCGCCCCCCAGGATTTCGTGCTGCCGCCGCTGCCAAACCAGCTTTTCACCCGCGACAGCTCATGCTGGATTTACGCTTCGGTTTCGGTCAACGCCATGTACTGGCCCGCCAGGCGCCCGGAAGCGGCCAATGTGGAAGCCGTCTACCGCTTCCACCCTCGCTTCCGAGACAGCGGCGTCCCCTTTGTTTCGCCGGACTTGGGAACAGGCACCAGCCTCGAAGGCGGCGATGTCATGCCGATTGGTGGCGGAACGGTTCTCATCGGCATGGGAGAGCGCACCACGCCACAAGCGGTGGGCGACCTCGCGCGCAGCCTGTTCGCAGCCGGCGAAGCCACACGTGTGATTGCCGCGCTGATGCCGCGGGACCGCAGTTTCATGCATCTCGATACCGTCTTCACCTTCTGCGACCGCGATCTGGTGACCATGTATCCGCCAGTGGTCGAGCGGCTGCGCACCTTCTCGCTGCGGCCAGGCGACGGAAAGTCGGCGGTTGAGGTGACCGATGAGAAAAAACCGTTCACCGAGGTGGTGGCGGAGGCACTTGGGCTGAAGTCCTTGCGGATCATCGCCACGGGCGGCGACCGCTACGAGGCTGAGCGCGAGCAATGGGACGATGGCAACAATGTCGTTGCGGTCGAGCCCGGTGTGGTCATCGGCTACGACCGAAATGTCTACACCAACACGCTTCTGCGCCGCGCGGGAATTGAAGTGATCACGGTCGAGGGCGCCGAGCTTAGTCGCGGTCGCGGCGGCGGGCACTGCATGACCTGTCCCATTGCCCGCGACCCGATCTGACCCGAAAGGAAATCTCCATGTCGATCAATCTTCACGGTCGCTCCGTGCTCACGCTGGACGATCTCACGGCGGACGAGATCCGATTTCTTCTGAAACTGGCCGCCGACCTCAAGGCCGCCAAGCTCGCCGGGCACGAGATTCCGCGTCTTGTCCGGAAGAACATCGCGCTGATCTTCGAGAAGGATTCGACGCGCACACGGACGGGGTTCGAGGTGGCGGCCTATGACCAGGGCGCCCACGTCACCTATTTCGGCCCCACGGGCAGCCATATCGGCCACAAGGAATCGATGAAGGATACCGCCCGCGTGCTCGGCCGCATGTACGACGCGATCGAATATCGCGGCTTCGGCCAGCACCAGGCCGAACTGCTTGCAGCGAATGCTGGCGTGCCCGTTTACAACGGCCTCACCGACGAAGCGCATCCGACGCAGATCCTCGCCGATTTCATGACCATGCGAGAATTCACGCACAAGCATCTCTCGGACATGACCGTCACCTTCGTTGGCGAAGGACGCGACAATGTCGCGTTGTCGCTGGCGCTGGGTGCCGCCAAGGTCGGCATCGACATGCGCATTGCCTCGCCAAAGGATCTATGGCCGGACGAAAAATTCTGCGCCCATGTCCGGGAGCTGGTGGAACGTAGCGGCGGCCGCTTCCGACTCGACGAGGACGTGATGAGTTGCGTCCAGGATGCCGATTTCATCTATACCGACGTATGGATGTCGATGGGCGAGGACAAATCGGGATGGGCCGAGCGCATTCGCCTTTTGAAGCCTTATCGTGTCACCAGCGAGGTGATGGCTGCCGCCGGCAACCCCCACGTCAAGTTCATGCATTGCCTGCCGGCATTTCACGATACCGAGACAGAGATAGGCGCCTTCGTCGCGAAGGAATACGGGATCGACTGCATGGAGGTCACTGACGAGGTGTTCGAATCGGCTGCCTCGATCGTCTTCGACCAGGCGGAAAACCGCATGCACACCATCAAGGCCTTGCTCGTCGCCACGATCGGCAACTGAGATGCGTATCGTCGTTGCGCTCGGCGGAAACGCACTGCTGCGTCGTGGAGAGCCGATGACGGCCGGCAACCAGCGCGCCAACATCGTGCGCGCTGCCTCGGTGCTCGCCGAACTCGTCGCCGAAGGGCACTCGATCGTGATCACGCACGGCAACGGACCGCAGGTGGGGCTTCTGGCCCTGCAGGCGGCGGCTACCTCGGATGGCGGCACATTTCCGCTGGACGTGCTCGGCGCCGAGAGCGCCGGCATGATTGGCTATGTGATTGAGCAGGAGCTCGGCAACCTCCTTAGGGAGAGGCTGTTCGCGACGCTGCTGACGCAGGTGAAAGTGGATCCGCACGATCCGGCTTTCGGCCATCCGACGAAGCCTATCGGCCCGGTCTACGACGAGGCAACGGCACGCAAGCTTGCCACCGAACGCGGCTGGCAGATCGCGCCCGACGGCGACAAATGGCGCCGCGTCGTGCCCTCGCCCAAGCCTCTGGCGATCCTGGAAGCATCCGTGATCTCGTTCCTTGTCGAACGCGACGTCATCGTCATCTGCACCGGCGGCGGCGGCGTTCCCGTGGTAGCGCGGGACGATGGCAGTCTTTGCGGCGTGGAGGCCGTTATCGACAAGGATCTGGCAAGCTCGCTTCTTGCCCGCCAGCTGAAAGCCGACATGCTGCTGATGCTGACCGATGTCGACGCCGTCTATGTCGACTTTGGAACCGCCGCCGCTCATGCGCTCCGGCGAGTGACGCCCGAGGAGATGTCCGGGCGGAATTTTCCCGCTGGCTCCATGGGACCGAAGGTCAGTGCCGCAATCGAGTTCGCTGAAGTGACCGGCAGGCCAGCCGCGATCGGCAAGCTCGATGACGCCGTCGAAATCGTCAGAGGAAATCGCGGCACATGGCTCGAAGCCGGCGCCCCGCTTTGAGGCGCCGGACGGCGGATGAGTCGAACAGTTTGGCCTCGCCCTAGAAAAGCGTGCCCTCGCCCTAGAAAAGCCTGCCGTCGTGATGGAATGGCCGAACATGGCTGGGAGACGCCGCGTTTGCCGCGGCGTCCGCCTTCGCGCGTTTGTAGACCAGGCGTATGACAAAGGCGAAGTATCCGACCTGCAGCAGGACCAGGTCGACAATCGCCCAGCCGAATGCGCTCCAGATTGAACCGGTTGCCGTATAGGCCCACAGGGCCACGATGCCCGACGTAAAAAACATTCCCACCAAGAATTGCGGAAGATACATCGCTGCCCACCAGCCGCTCCGACGCAAGGATTCGAAGCGACTCCCCATTGCTATTCGCCCAGAGCACAGGAGGATTTTAGCGATCGGAAGTGCCTGGCCGCTTGATATGAATCAACAAGCCGGACGGCCAGACTAGGTAGTTTCCCGTAGGGACATAACCGAATTTCGCCACCTGTGGATTCGCGCGATTGCTGTGTCGCGGATCAACCGGGAAAACAGCCATGCACACCT
>NZ_JALJRL010000039.1:0-7673 GCF_024519675.1 Mesorhizobium sp. Mes31
CTCGTGGATTACGGGCCGATCGCGAGAGGATCTCGATCCACCAAGCCTTCGGCCGCCTGATCGGCAACCGCCCTGCCCGTGGTGCTGCGGGGAGGCAGCGGATTCTCGTGGATTACGGGCCGATCGCGAGAGGCGGGGTCGCAAGGGGTCGGCCTCCGGCCGGGTAAGGGCGGGCGGCTGTCGCCGCCCGGTCGGGCGCCCGTCAAAGCGCCCCCCGCGATCAGGCTTCCAGTACGAGCCGTTCATTCTCCGACATGCGGGCCTCTACCGCGCGGCGCACTTCTGGGTCGGCATGCTGCAGCACGGCGCGCCAGTCCATGGTATCGCGGACAGTCGCCATCATGCCGCGCATCGTGTCACAGACAACGCAGGGGCTGCCCTTCATGACAAGGCGCAGCACGTTGAGGCAGGTGCCCGGCGATGCACCGTCCCAGACCATCAGGCCGAAGTCGGCGCGGCGAGCCATCTCGCGGTCTTTGCTGGCGTGAGCGGCAAAGCCCTCTGCTCCGTGGGGAGGCGGGACGGGGTAGGCGGCCCAGTCACCGAGATTGTTGCGTGGTTCCGGGCCGGCGTGGAAGACACCGACATGCTCGTAATTATAGCCGGCGAGCAGGCCCTGCATTTCGGCATCGGCTCCCGGTGCATCGCCGATCAGCACGCCATGCTCGGTGGCTACAATCGCGCCGATCCTCTCGATCACAGGGACGGGCAGTTCGAAGATGTCACGAGAGCCGCCTAAAAATATCATCGTCATGGTCGCTTTCCTTTCTCTCAAAGCCCCGGCCCCGGCCCGATTCTCCTCTTCCTCTCCCGCGCGAGGGATCGTCACCGAAGGCCGAGACGGCGAAGCCGGGTCGGGAAGCGGCAGCATGCCGCGAGTAGAGCCCGGCCGGCCGCAGGCCGGCGCGCCCAGTAGACGGGTTAGAGAAATTCAAGGACGAAAAGCGTCAATCCAGACGGTCGACGCGCCGGCCCGATTGCCGCGCTTTGGCAAAAGCAGTCGCGATCTTCATCACAAAGGCCTTGCTGAAGCGGCCGAGGATGTCGTTTCCCGGTTCGATGTACCAAGAGCGCTCGGCAACGTCGTAATTGTATTCGTCGACGACGATCCAGCAACGCTCGAGGTCGCTGAGACCGGCCCGCCGGCGCTCAATATCCGGTATGTCGAGCGCAACGCGACCGCGTTGCGGCGGCTGCGTGGTGATGGCGAGAAGTGCCAGATGGGTCAGACCGTCATTCGCGCTTCTGACGGCGACCACGACGCAGGTCGGCCGGACCTTGCGGCCTTCGGTTTCTCCGCGTTCCCGCTGCCATGCCCAGAGATACGGATAGGCGATGATCTGGCCAGGCAGGAACTCACGGCTCATCATCATAACCCTCGCCGCGCGCCAGCCGGTCGATTTCCGCGGCGAAGAGGTCCTCGTGCTCCTCCGGCATATCGGAGATATAATAGGCGCGCCGCGGATCCGTGCCGGAGCGCATCCGCTCGTAATGCTCGTAGCTCATGAGGACGAAGCGGGGTTTCCGGTGTTTGGTGAGCACGATCGGTTCGCGGCTGGCGGCATCGGTGACATCACCAACCTGCTTGTTGAGGTCGCCTGTCGTGAACTGTCGCATGGCCGAGCTCCGTTTAGGTTTCCATAATATCCATATTTTCCAGATTAGCAAGAAATTGTCTCGTCCCGATGGTATCGGCAAGTGGAGGGTTGGACGCGAGTGCAGGACGGACCCGACGGCGAAGCGTCGGGTCCGTCGATGTGGTGACGGAGGCGCGTTCCGCAACCGGGCGAGGAAGGTAGCGCTCACGCGCCGCCCTCCGTGAACCGCCAGACCGGGATGCCGAGACGACGGGCCTTGTCGGCGAGATTCTCGGTGATGCCGGAGCCAGGGAAGACGATCAACCCGTAGGGCATGACCGAGAGCAGCTGGTCGTTGCGCCGGAAGGGAGCCGCCTTGGCGTGCCGGTTCCAGTCCGGCTTGAAGGCGATCTGCGTGACCTTGCGGTTCTCGGCCCAGCAGGCAGCGATACGCTCCGCGCCGCGCGGGCTGCCGCCGTGCAGCAGGACCATGTCCGGGTGCTTTTCACGGGCCTTGTCGAGCGAGGCCCAGATCCGGTCATGCTCGTCGCAGTCGAGCCCGCCGGCGAAAGCGATCTTCGTGCCTGCCGGCACCAGCACCTCGGTATCGGCACGCCGGCGCGCGGCGAGGAAATCACGGCTGTCGATGACGGCGGCCGTCATCGCCTGATGCGAGATTTTGGAGCCGGTGCGTGGCCGCCAGGCCGAGCCGGTCTGCGCCTCGTAAAGGTCGGCAGCCTCGTCGCGCATGATTTCCAGCACGTTGCGGCGCTCGATATAGGTAATGCCTTCGGCGGTGAGCCGTTCGAGTTCCACGGATTTCACCTCAGAGCCGTCCTGCTCGTTCTGGCTCGAGCGCTGTGCCTCCTCGTTGCGGTCGAGGTTGCGGGCGACGCGTTCGGCGGCGCGGTGGAAGACATTGGTGAAGGACCAGAGCAGGTCGTCGAGGTCGGGTTCGAGCCTGGTGTCGCTGAGCATGCCGGCGAAAGTCTCGACGATTCCGGCCAAGCCGGCCCGGATTACCGCCTCGTCGGGCAGCGGCCGGGGATCGGGTTCGTCCTGATGCGGACGATGGCCGTACATCTGGAGTTCGAGGATGACGCGATCGGTTGGAGAGGAGGCGTGGTAGGGCTCATAGGCGTCATCGAAAGGAAGCTCGTAGTTCATGGCGTGTCTCCATCGGTTGTGGCCGCGCCGATCGTGGCCTGACAGCGACGCCCGGCCGCGCCCGCGGCGCGGCCGCACCGAAGGCCGCAGCGAAGCGAAGGACGGCGCAGCCGTTGCGGCCGCGACCGGGGGTGGCAGGGATCGCCTCTCAGGCAGGCCGCGGGCACGGCCTTTCCGATGACACCCGCCGCCATGGCTGCGAGACTTTCCGTGACGCCGGTTCTGCCCGCCTGCCGGCCATCGGCATTCATCCCGATGGAAGGAAGTGACGGGCATCTTCCGGGAGGAGCTGATCGCCGAGCGATGCCGCGAGACAGGGCGGGCCGAGATGGCGCAGATCGTCGTTGAAGTCGCCGAGCTGCGGGCGAAGCACGAGGGTTGCGATCCCGGCTTCGCCGGCTCGCTGGCTGAGGCGCTCAATGCCGTGCCGGCCTGCGGCGTCCGCGTCGGCCGCAATATAGAGACGCCGGCAGCCGGGCGGCAGGGTCAGGCCGGTTAGGTGATTGGCCGACGTGGCGGCGGCAACCGGCAGTGCCGGCATAACGGTGTGCAGCGAAGCCATCGTCTCAAAACCCTCGCCGGCCGCCATAACCGGGACAGAGGCACCGGGATCGAGGCCGAGCCAAATGCCGTTGCCGAGCAGATGACCAAGAGAACGGCGCGGATCGTCGACCTGCGCTTTGCCGTTGCCGCCCGGATCCAACCAGGTGCGTTGCAGGCCGGTAAGTATGCCGTCGGGGCCGGTCACGGCCGCGATCAGCGCAGGCAGTGGTCGCGTCTCACCGGTGATAAGATCGCGGTAGTAGCAGCCGGGATGGAAGCGCAGGGCGCGCTCACGCGCGGTCAAGAAAATGCCGCGACCGACAAGATAGCGTTCGGCCAGTGTGCCGGCGACCGTCTGCGACATGGCGAACAAGCGGCGTGCCGCATGAGGAGAGCCGCGAGCCGCGGCAGGCTGGCGCCGCACGCCGGAGTCTTGCGCCTGCGGTCGCGGCATGGCGAGGAAGTGACGTGCCTCGTCGGCGACATCACGGAACTCGACAAGGCCGCAGCTCTCGCGGATGACGTCGAGCAGATCGCCATATTCGGTCGTCGCCTCGTCGACCCATTTACCGTCCAAGCCCTTGGCATTGGTCTTCAGCCGCACATGCATGGAGCGGCCCTCTGTATTGCGCACGTCGCCGACGATCCAGTAATTGCCGACGCGTCGGCCGTTCGAGAGGTATTCGCGGCACACCGCCTCGGCATGGTCGCCGAGGCGGCGTGCCAGCTCTGCTGCCGAGCCGGACATGACCGCCTCCTATCACGCCGCCGCCGTGCGATCGGAGACGCCAATCAGCGTGTGGCGCTCAAGAAGTGCTGCGAGGATTGCGGAGCCGTGCCCGCCCGTCGGAATGAACAGCCTGAGCTTCCAGGAGATGATTTCGGAGATCAGGCCGAGAACCTTCAGGCGCGGCACCATCGCCTCGGTGAAGCCGATCAACTCGACCCGATAGTCGTTCATCACACGGTTGCGGCGAAGGACCAGGCCGTCGGCAAGTTGCAACCCGATCTTCCCTTCGACCAGCCCGGTCCAGGCGTCCTCCGGCGCGAGCGCCGGCACGTTGTCGATGCCGAGATTGCGCAACATGGTCGACACCATCGTCGGGGCGATGTGACGGCCGATGATGCGTTCGCCGGCATCGGTCTGGATACGGTAGACCTGGCAATCATGATCGGGAAGCCGGCGCCAGATCGGCAACAGCAGGCCGGTCACCATGTGGAACGTGCTGGTGGTGAACTCCGGCACCGCGGCTACCTCCGAAACCCACAACTCACAGAAGCGTTTCCGGTCGGCCGACTGCCAAAAAGTTTCGGCAAGGGCGTCGAGGCCGAAGCGCAGTTCGTCCGTCGGACGCAGCAGGCGCACGCGATGCTCCACGGTCCCGTCGTCGAGCATCAGGCTCGCGGTCGGCAGCTGGACCGCTGCGCGGTTCGAGCGCGTGTTGACCAGAAAGACCGACTGCGACTCAGCACGAGCGATCGTCAGCGCCTCGGGCAGGCCAAGGGGGCGAATGCGATCCTTGCGCGCCACGGTCAGCACATGCGACTGCGCGCCCGAGACCGGATGCGTGTAGATGGTCCGGCGATCGGTGACGGTGATGCTTTCCGCCGTGATCGTCTCCACGCCCATGTCGTATGTGCCTGCGGCGATGGCGCCTTCGACCTTGGCCGCCATCAGCTGCTCAAAGACCTCGAACAGAAGATTCTGGGTTTCGATGCGCAGCGCCAGCAGCCGGTTGAGCCAGGTCGTGATCGGCGGCAGTTCGTCACGCAACCCGCCCTCCTCCGTCGTCAGCGACAGACCAGTGACCGCCTCGAACGTCGACAGCGAACAGCCCTCGATTTTGCCCTGATGGAGCAGCCAGTAGAATTGGCGTAGCGCCGCGCGGGCATAGGGACTTTCCAGATTGTCCTCGGACCGGAACAGCCCTGCCCCGCCGGTCTGGCGCTGGCCGCGCGTGATCGCGCCCAGCGTGTCGAGCCGTCGGGCAATGGTCGACAGGAAGCGTTTTCCTGCTTTCACATTGGCAGCCATCGGCCGGAACAAAGGCGGCTGCGCCTGGTTGGTGCGATGCGTGCGGCCGAGGCCCTGGATAGCGTTGTCGGCGCGCCAGCCGGCTTCGAGCAGATAGTGCTTGCGCAGCCTCTGGTTCTTCACTCCGAAATCGGCATGGTAGGAGCGGCCGGTACCGCCGGCGTCGGAAAAGACCAGCACGGCCTTGTCGTCATCCATGAACGCCTGGCTCTCGGCGAGATTGACCGAAGCCGGGCGGGGTTCGACGGCGAGCCGGTCGATGCCATCGCGGCCGGTCTTTTTGACGATGCGCCGCGAGCGGCCGGTGACCTCGGCGACGATGTCGGTGCCGAAATGATGAAGGATCTGATCAAGCGCGCTGCCGACAGGCGGCAATAAGGCGAGTCTTTCGATCATCTCATCGCGCCGGCGCACAGCCTCCCGGCACTGGACGGGGTTGCCGTCGGCGTCGTGTACGGGCCGCGAAGTGATATTCCCCTCGGCATCCGAAAACTCTTCGAACAGCTGTGTCGGGAAGGAATGCATCAGGTACCCACCGACGTACTCCCTCGGCGTGACATCAACGTGCAGGTCGGACCATTCTTCGGTCGGGATGTCGGCCAGCCGCCGTTCCATCAGCGCTTCGCCGGTCGAAACGATCTGCACGACCGACGCATGGCCGTCGGCGCGGTCCTGCTCGATCGCGCCGATCAGGGTCGGCGTCATCATCGAGGTGATCAAATGGCTGAAGAAGCGCTGCTTTGTGCTCTCGAACGCGGAGCGGGCGGCAGCCTTGGCGTTGCGGTTCAGTGTGCCCGCGTCGCTGGTGATGTTGGTCGCCTCGAGTGCAGCGGCGAGGTTGTTGTGGATGACCTGGAAGGCGTCCGCATAGGCGTTGTAGATGCGGATCTGTTCCGCCGTCAGCTCGTGCTCGAGCAGATCGTATTCGACACCGTCATAGGAAAGCGACCGCGACGTGTAGAGTCCGAGCGATTTGAGGTCGCGCGCGAGCACTTCCATGGCGGCGACGCCGCCATCCTCGATCGCAGCGACGAACTCGGCGCGGTTGGCGAAGGGAAAATCCTCGCTGCCCCAGATGCCGAGGCGCTGGGCATAGGCGAGATTCTCGACTGCGGTGGCGCCGGTTGCGGAGACGTAGACGACGCGGGCATCCGGCAGCGCGTGCTGGAGCCGGAGGCCAGCCCTGCCCTGCTGCGATGGTGCGACATCTCCGCGTTCGCTTTTGCCGCCGGCGGCGTTGGCCATGGCATGGGCCTCGTCGAAGACGATGACGCCGTCAAAAGCTTTTTTTGTCCCTGTCGCGGCTTCACCGCTCCTCGCCTCTTGTCCAACCCAGTCGAGGATCTGGGCGATGCGGGACCTCTTGCCGTCACGCTCCTGCGAGCGGAGGGTGGCATAGGTGGTAAAGAGAATGCCTTCGGCAAGGCGGATCGGCGTGCCTTGCCGATAGCGCGAGAGTGGCTGGACAAGAAGGCGTTCCTGGCCAAGGGCCGACCAGTCCCGCTGGGCGTCTTCCAGCAGCTTGTCCGACTTGGAAATCCAGATGGCGCGGCGGCGGCCCTGCAGCCAGTTGTCGAGAATGATACCGGCCACTTGGCGGCCCTTGCCGCATCCGGTGCCGTCGCCCAGAAACCATCCGCGGCGGAAACGGACCGCATGCTCAGCACCTTCGGGCGCGGCCGAGACGACATCGAAGGTCTCATCGACCGTCCAGGCGCCGGCGAGATGGCCGAAATGGGCTTCGCCGGCATAGATCACGCTTTCGAGCTGGGCGTCCGACAGCAGGCCTTCGTCAACGATTCCATCGGGCAGGAGCGGCCGATAAGACGGTTTTGGAGGCGCGACCGCGGCCATGGCCGCCGATTGAACCAAAGGGGTCGGATGGGGTTTGGCGCGCGGGATGTGGATCGACTGGAGCGCATAGGGCTCGTAGATCGTGTCGGTGAGCCGGCCGCCCTCTTCCGGCATCCAGTGGCGAAGCTCATAGGCGAGCGGCAAGGCTGGTGCGCTGGCCGCGATGACAGGACGGGCAGGCTTCGCCCGGGCAACCCGCCGAGCCGGGCGCACGATTTTCGGATCTGCCGCTGACGTGGCGGCAGATGCGGATCTCGCTGCCGATCGAGAGGCAGCCATCCGCATGGCGGCATTGCGCAGGATTCCGTTCGACAGGGCGCCGATCGAATCCGGAAAGCCGCCTGGTGTTCGGGGCAGCAGATCGGAGATCCAGGAGAGCAGCGTCTCGACATCGGGGGCCTTCCCCGGCGACGCGACGAATCCAGCTGGATCGGAGGCCGGGATCTTGTCGATGATGGTGAGGCGGGTTTCGGCGGTGGTGCCGTGGCGGGCATAGA
>NZ_JALJRL010000039.1:7715-14586 GCF_024519675.1 Mesorhizobium sp. Mes31
CGCTGCAGCCGCTCGAAGGCGGGCCGCCATTTGGGGTTTTCGGGGGAGAGGCCGGTACCGGTGATGGCGACCAGTCGCCCTCCGGCGCGCAGACGGGCGAAAGCCGAAGAAAGATGCCGCCATGCCGCGTCGGCGACATGGCCGTCGACATAGGCGCCCACGCTGAAGGGCGGGTTCATCAACACCACGGACGGCTCGACGGCGCCATCGAGATGGTCATCGATATGGGCTGCGTCATGCCGGGAGACGCGGACGCGCGGAAATAGCAGGCCGAGCAGATCGGCGCGTGTCGCGGCAAGCTCGTTGAGCGCGAACGAAGCCCGGGCGATTTCGGCATACACGGCGAGCAGACCAGTGCCGGCCGAGGGTTCGAGAACGACATCCGACGAGGAGATCGCGGCGGCATGAGCCGTGATGAAGGCGAGCGGCAGCGGCGTCGATAGCTGCTGCATCACCTGGCTCTCGTCGGAGCGCCTTGTGTGGGTGGGAACGAGCTCGGCAATGCGTTTCATCATCGCCAGCGTTGCCTGCGGCGAGGATGAACGGGACAGGATCGCCGAGCCGAAGCGGCGGAGAAACAGGATCTGAGCGGCTTCGAGTGCCTCGTAGGCGTCCTTCCAGACCCAGAATCCCTGCGCGTCAGTGCCGCCGAAGCTGTCGGTCATGGCCGTGCGCAGAGCCGCGGTGGTGATCGGCTTGCCCTGTTCGAGGAAGGGAAGAAGCTGGGTCGCCGCCAGATGAATAGCTTGAGCGGTGTCGGCGGGGGTAGGTACTGACGCGGCGATGGGTGCGGCCGTTCGGGTGACGGCCGGCGGGGTCGTGACGATGTTCATGGGGATTTCCTTCGAGCGAGAGTGTCCGCCCTGCCGGCGCACTCTCTGCGCCGCGGCAAGGCCGAACTCCTCCCGGCCCCGCTCTCCCTCCGGCGACGTGGACGAAGCGAACCGGCAAAGAACTTTTGGTAGCTATCGGCCGCCTCTTTTGGGCAATCTGGGCTGCCGCGCCAGGCAGGATAACGGCGCGGCGAGCGCGTAGGCGAAGGTGTTGATCGCACAATCGATCAGCATCGGGCCGCGGTCAAACGGGCCTGATCCAAGCCGATAGATCGGCATGAATCTTCTGCGGTTAGGTTGGAACGCCGGAGCAAGGGCACAGGCCGGCTGGTTCCTGACGATTGTTGGCCCGGTTGCCGATCCCCCGGTTGGCGTTTCGCGACTGACGCAGTTCCGCGGCGCGCGCAAGGAAACGGGCGCGATCGGTTTCGTCACGGCGGACGCGAAATGTCTCATCGACAACGCCGTTCACCCTTGCCCACTGGTTCCATGAGAACGATCGGCCCAGGCCGACTGTCGTGTTTGTGCTCGGAAACCGGTTGGCGTTGCGCACCAGTTCTTCCCATGTGGCGCCGAACTAGATTTCATCGAAGCGGCTATGCCGACCTGTCAGCGCGTTGCGTTCGAGGAAGAGAGCGCGTTCGAGCAGATCGGGATGATGGGCGGCGAGCCAGAACAGCTCCCAGGTTTTACTCGCGGGACAGAAAAAACACGCCGATTTGATCGGGACGCAGTCGGCGCCGAGCACGGTGGCGATGATGTCGATGCGATCCTGCCGTGTCCATCCCAGCATCTGAAGAGGATAGAGGAAGTCGAAATCGGCATCGGCGGTCGGCAGCTTCTTTGATCGACGGATGTCGGCCGCGCTACAGTCATATCCGATCAGCTTGACGATGCGTTCACCGCGTTGCTGCGCTTCGATCCAGATCAGATGGGATGCGCTCGCATTGGGACCGGTTTTGCAACCTTTGATCGCCTGGTCCTGTACCTTTTGTTTCCACTTGATCGAACAGCTGCGCATCCCGAAGGCCAACGAAGGTAATGTCTCATTGGCGATGCAGTTGCCGTAAAGGTCGTCATAGCCGATTCCGGGAAGCGTACGTTTCCGGCATATGGTGATTGGTGGCCAGCCCTATTGCGCGAGGATGGATTGCATGCGGTCGAGATGCGCCATCGTCTCGGGCTTCTCGGCGACGAGATCGGCGAAGGTAATGATGCCTGGCGTGAAATCCGCGAGCTTCAAGGCGACAAGCAACGCGGTGGAATCGACGCCGGCGCCGTAGCAGACGGCCAGCAGACGGCCACCCAGTGCAGTGCGGAGCAGCCGGCGCTGTTGAACGATGAGAAGGCCGCCCGGGATGCGCGCCGCGCTTGCTGCGCGCGATCTGGCGAATTCCTGTTTCTGCATTTGCGGGCTCCATCAGGCAAAGCTCTGCCGTGGCTCCCGAAAGGCAGCGGCGGCGGGGAAGTTATGGGAATGGTGGCAGGTCGTCGGCCGCGGGATTGCGGAACCTACCTTAAGATGCGTCGCTCGACCTTGGCGATGACGGTACGCGCCAGGTCGCGCGCCGCGAGTTCGGCAAGAGACCAGGATTTGGTGACGGGCAATGCTTCGAGGACTTCAGCGCCGTCAGCATTTCGTCATTGGCGTCGAGCATGGCGAGACCGCGGACGATCCTGTCGCAGTCTTCGTTGAAGCGCAGGAGCTTGGTCCGCGACCCGCTGACCAGCGTACCGACATGGTGTTCGTTTCCCGGCTCCAGCGAGAACAGGTTGCGGCGCCCGGTAAAGACCGTACCGGTCGCGGCATAGTGGCCGGCCACGAGGTCTCCGGAAAGATCAGCCATCGTTCCGACCCTCCGCCTCTGCGATGACCTGTTCGGCATTGAGAAGGAAGGCGCTCAGCATGTTCGCCGCCTCGTTGCCGACCTTTAGATGCGGCGCGCGCCTGTAGGCATCATCCCTGAAACCGATCACTGCCGAGCGTAGTTCCTTCAGGGCATCGAGCAGCACAGGTCGGAGCCGCCCGTGACGGATCGCGGCGCGAAGACCCGCAAGGATGTCGGCGATGCCCTCCTGGGTCTCGTCGTCTTCGAAGCCGGCGACGAAGTGTTCCGCCATCATGAGCGCATCGACGGTTTCGTTGGGATTGTCTGGAGAGACAACAACACTGTCGATATGTGGCCGGGGAGCGCCATCGCCATCCGACTTCCCAGACGCGAGCGCCTGGTCGCGCTTCTGGAAATCCGCGAGCAGGTCTTCGCTCGTAGCTTGGAAAATGCCGTTTTCGGTAATGAGCGACACACTGGCGCCGAAGGTATCCGGTCGTTGGCTGGGATCGCTGATCCACTGGATGACGACAAGCTCCCGCGCCGTCGGCGATCGGATGATGATGTCCTGTACGACAAAATGCCAGGGGAACTCGCTGAGATCGACGAAGACAACACCATCGAGGTCGGGATCTTCCGCGGGGAGAATGGAGAGAACGCGCTCCCTGACGAACCTCTTCAGCAGGCTCTTGTTCGCCTGATCCGACGTGTCCATCGCCTCCATCAGTTCGCGTCGCGAGACGACGATGGGATTCATGGGGCCCGTGTCGGTGTAGAGTTCCAAGCCTTCATCGATTTCCGCACAATCGAGCACCTTGGACAGGATCAGCTTTTCGAGCGGCGAAATATCGGCGATCGGAAGTGCGGGATAGGTGGTGATCTTGGTCTGGAGACAGGTCATGGATTTGCCTTTCTGGAACGCAAAGAGTCCGGCGCTAGGCCGGGCTCCGAGTGAGGATGATGCCGTTGGCGGCTGGACGAGAATGTGCGGGCATGTGGGGCATGCGCTATCCGGACCATCGATCCGCTTGCTGCTCGAACCACGCGTCGAATTCGGCCTTCCGCCGCGCGCGTGTCTGCCGTGCGATTTCCGGCAGCTTTCGGGTGGGAACATCTGCGAGCCGTTCTGCCGCCTCTTCGATGGAGGCGAGGCTGAGATAGCGTTGGAGATTGGCAGCGAGCCGGGCGTTCTTTTTCGAGCGCCGCAGGATCGCGGTCGCGACTTCGTCACCGTCATAGTTCTCGAAGCAATTGTCGAAAGCCCGCGTCGGGCGGCGGCCGTAGGCAATGACCTTGGCCGCATAGTTGACGCGACCACGGAAGTTCTCCGGATCGTAGAGGCGTGACATAGTGTTTCTCCCTGGTTGAAGGGCCGGTCGGGCGGCTCTGGAAATGCGAAAGCCCGGCGATGCCGGGCTGCGGAAGACTGGTTCTATGTGATCAGGATGGTCCTGGAGCGCCTGGGCTGGGTTGCCTGCGCACGGTCAACGACGAAAACCTCGTCCGTGTTGGCTTCGAACAACTTCAGGATGCGGTTGCCGACGGCCACGCATTCGTTGATCCAGCACCGGTCGGTATTGCGGTATTTTGAGGCGCGGTCCGGTGGTACGTAGACGATGGTGAAGTGCGACAGCGTCTCGCCCGTGGGTGCGGCGTGGAAATATTCCTTCACCTCGATCACCACACCGCCGGTGTTGTAGGAGGTGGAGATTGTGTCTCCGGGCCGTACGAGCCCGGCTACCGTTGGCGCCCCGGGCGGCGTGCGCCGATATCGGCAACGATCGGGAGCACCAAGGGCCGCCGCATAGGTCGAATGCGCCTCGTAGGTCTGCGTGGCTGTCGACGACGTCTGCTTACGATGGGTCCGCATCGGTGGGCCCTCCCGTGTTGCCGCTATACGCCCTGATCTCCGCCATGCGGATGTCGATCTCTTCGTCAGAAAGGTCTTCGAGCAGCTTCGGAACCCTGTCTGGTCCGCCGCCGACGAGGACAAAGCGTTTGCCATGGTGCTTCGCAGGCCAGTCGCCAGGATCCGCTTCGCCGGCGATCCCCTTGAAGTCGGGATGCGTCGCACTCCAGATCGCTTCGAGCTTTTCCTCGCGGGTCATGCTGTCGGTCGCGCCGGTTTCGTGCGCGATGATGGCGGCGCGCATCTTGTCAGGTGATTGTCTGTCGCCAAGGTCGCAGAAGCCGTGAAAAAAACGTTCGCGGCCACGAATCCTGATCGCGAAGAACACGCTGGTGACGTTGCCGGCCTTGTATTCAGACAGGCCGAACATGCCGGATCTCTGGAAAAGCGGCGGCAGCAGCCCGAGCATGAAGTGATATTGGGCCGCCTCGATCTCGAACCATTCCGATGAATAGGGCTTGCCGGAAAGGGGATCGACAGCGGGATCATCGCGGTGATGATTGAACAGCCGAAACATCTCTTCGCGCGTGGCGACGCCGTAGAAAACCTTCCTGAAGGGTGGATGCCTGATCATGGAATTTCTCCTGAGCGCAGGTCGACGCCGCGCGGCGTGAATCGCGGTGTCGCAACTGCCGGGTGGTGTCGTTGGACGGCGGCTGGGCTGGCCGGCCGCGGTAGATGAGGGGATCAATCGAGCTCGAGCTTGCGCGGCGAGGTCGCTCGTGACGAGACACGGTGCGCCCGAACCACCGGCGCTGTTGGTATCTACCAGTCGAAGACAGGCAATTCCTTGACCTGGTCGGCGTCGCAATCGAGGACGATGTAGTCGAAGCCCTGTCGTCGGGCCCAGGTCATGACTTTGAAAAGTTCGTCGGGAATGACGTCCGGCCAGACACCGGCGTTCTCGTCATGGGCATAGAGGAACCAGCCATATTCACCGTAGGGCCCACCAAGGCAGGGCCAGTCCTTTGGCGGCGTATTGTCGAGCCGCCTGGCCGTGGTCTCCGAGACATGCGCGGTGGAGATCACGGCGAAACGATGGGTTTCGAGCGTGGTCATCGGAAAGCTCCGTGGTCTTGATATAAGAAAAGACGGGCGGCAGCCGGAAGAACAGCCAGACCCGTAGACGGCAGGTCCGGATCGGACGGGTGACAGGATTGCCGGCGAGAACCGGCCCTGATCACAGGTCGATTGTCATGCCGGCCCCACCTCCTCGTTCTG
The DNA here is from genome assembly GCF_024519675.1 of Mesorhizobium sp. Mes31. Lineage (NCBI taxonomy): Bacteria > Pseudomonadati > Pseudomonadota > Alphaproteobacteria > Hyphomicrobiales > Phyllobacteriaceae > Mesorhizobium > Mesorhizobium sp. Mes31. The sequence continues at coordinate 13,508 of NZ_JALJRL010000039.1, forward strand.
AAGGTCCCAGCCGGTTTGCCAGCGGGGATCGTCGAAATCGGGTGTGTCGATGGCGCCGGAGGACATCCCTTCGCGAGCGTCATGCTCGTCATCTGCCTCAACCTCGATCTCGATGCTGCGTGTGGTCCTGAAGACCTGGATGATCCTGATTCTGTGTCTTGCCATGTGAATGATGATCCTTCCTCACGTTGATGGACGGGGCAGCCTGCGGCATGGACAGACCGGTGGCGCTGCAGACTTCCGGTGCCGCGGGTGGCGGCTTCAGGCGGCGTGTCGATCGGGGGAATGCACAGCATCCCGGCCAACGCCCGTGATGGCGCGGACGGCCGCGGCGAGCGCCGGAATGTCGTCGAGCATGGCGAGCGCGACGAAGTGGTTGGCTCCGCCGGTATAGTCCTTGCGGCCCTTGCAGGTACGGATCAGGATGCCGTGCCCCGAGGACATGCCGAACTGGCCGACCTGGATGTAGACGGCGGTGTGATGCAGGGTCACTTCACCGGCGACGGCGATTCCCGCCTTGTTGGAACGCACTTCGTACGATCCGGCTGGCAGATGAAGCTCGGCGGCGAGTTTCTTCAGCCGCGAGCGGGCCGTCGTGTGAAAACGTCTTTTCTGCTGCTCGTCATAGGAGCAGCTTTTGGTCCAGTCGAACATGTTGATCTCCATGAAACGGAACAGGTCCGGGATCGCTTGCGCGACCCCGGACCTGTCGGAAGGTTGGCTCTGTGTGATGAAGTGATCAGGCGGCCGTGCGGCCCTCGACGACGTCGGCGCCGACCTCATCGGCGGTGACCTCTTCGAGATAAGCTCGGCTGTACCGGTTGCTAGCGAGCCAGCGCTCGGCGGCCTCGCGATCCCGGGCGAGGTGCAGGAGTTCCGAACTATCGCCGACATCCTGCAAGACGCGAACCATGCCGATCGCGGGACGCTCGACGATCTCGAAACGCAGGTCGCTTTCGACCGAATATGTGCGGCGCACCGAGAGGACGATGATGCCCGCTTGGCCGAAATCGCCCTCGTGCAGGGTAAAACAGGCCGGCGAACTGTAGGTTGGCCGTTCTCGCGGCGGTTCCTTTCTG